>CAZCEB010000081.1:0-7926 GCA_964497305.1 uncultured Muribaculaceae bacterium
GATGTAACAATATGGGTAGGGACAGGTGGAATGTTTGATGTGTCTAATCCTGATACACGTCAATGGTTGCGTGATCGTTATAAATTACTCACCGATGAAGGTGTTGGTGGATGGTGGGGCGATCTTGGCGAGCCTGAGGTACATCCTGAAACAATATTCCATCACAATGGTTTGACCGCACGTGAATATCATAATCTTTATGGGAATGAATGGAGTCGTATTATTTATGAGTTATATAAAGAGGAATATCCCGAAACCCGTCTCATGACATTGATGCGTGGAGGAACAGCCGGCTTGCAACGTTATAGTGTATTCCCATGGTCTACCGATGTGTCTCGTTCATGGGGCGGATTGCAGCCACAAGTAACAATCATGTTGAATTCAGGACTTAGTGGACTTGGATACATGTCTCATGATGTAGGTGGATTTGCAATTACTGAAGATAAAGTCGTTGATCCTGAACTATATGTGCGTTGGTTGCAACTTGGAACATTTTCTCCCATCTTGCGCACTCATGCTCAACAAGTTGCAGAGCCCTATCGTTATCCTGAACAACAAGATATAATACTTGATTTAATAAAGACACGTTATCGTTGGTTGCCTTATAATTATACACTTGCCTATGAAAATGCATCACAAGGACTACCCATGGTGCGTCCATTGAATTTCTATAGCCATGCCTCAAGCAAATATGATTTTGTAGAAGACCAATATTTATGGGGTCGTGATGTAATGATCGCTCCGGTATTAGAACAAGGAGCAAAATCTCGCCAAGTGATTATACCTGAAGAGCAATGGATTGATTATAATAATCCGTCTCTTATATATAAAGAGGGAGATATAATCGAATATAACACTCCATTAAATGTGTTACCAATTTTTGTAAGAGCCGGAGCATTTATTCCACAAGCTGATTATGCAATGGCTAACACCAGTGATTATAGAACTGACGACTACACTATTGAGTATTTCCCTGTTGACGGCGTTAGTAGTGAATACACTATGTTTGAAGACGACCGCAAATCGACAACTTCGCTTGCCGATAATACCTATAGCTTAATCACGTTCAGAGGTATCGCAGATAATGGAACTTATGAAATCAACGTATCTAATGACGGAACTTATGCAGAAGCTCCTTCTAAAAAGGAATTGACATTTGTTATTCATAATGTAGAAAGCAAACCGAGTCAAGTTTTAGTCAATGGCAAGAAATTACGAGGAAAGTCAATTTCGTTTAATGCCAAAGCATCAACTCTGACTGTGGCATTTGATTGGGAAGTAGCTACTCCTGCAACAATAAAAATAGTGATGTAGATTAGAATTATATTGAAAGAATTATTTTTTATAAAGAACGATAGTCTATAAAATAGACTTATTAGAATGGAAAAGAGCGAGTTTCGTCATGTTGAATGACTGAAATTCGTTCTTTTTTAGTAATTTTGCAAGATTTTAAGATTAAGGGTTTAAATCAATAGGTCAACATATTATATTTTATTTAATACATTATTAATCATTTAATTATCAACTTATGCAAAAAATCACAAGATTTTTGATGCTGCTTGTCGTTGTGTTGACATGTGGTATTTTTGCGCAAGCTGAGACTTTGACTCCACAAAAAGGTGTTATTCGCGTTAAGTTGCAAGATCAAGTTGCAACAAAGGTGGGAAACACTACTCGTGTGGCTACAAAAGGAGTGTTCACTACAGGTGTTCATACTCTTGATGTTGCGGCACAAAAAGTCAAAGCTACCAGTATTCGCAGGGTGTTCCCTTATTCACCCAAATATGAAGCGCAAATGGCTCTTTACGGACTTGACCGTTGGTATGAAGTAACATTTGATGAAAGTGTTAATCCAATGGAAGCTAAAGCACTCTTTGGTAGAACAGCCGGAGTTCAAGTTGCAACATGTAAAGTCCCAATGCAATTGAAAGAAGGTAATGGCGAATTCACTATTGCAAAACCTCTTTCAGTAATAGAACGTCCAAGTACAATGCCGTTCAATGACCCACGATTGCCAAACCAATGGCATTATAACAATACGGGAGCATTGAGCGGAAGTAAGGCAGGAGCCGATATTAATCTATTTAAAGCGTGGGAAACATGTACAGGTAGTAGTGATGTCATTGTTGCTGTTATCGATGGCGGTGTTGACTACACTCATGAAGACCTTGCTGCAAACGTATATATAAACGATGCCGAGCTAAATGGTGTAGCAGGTCAAGATGATGACAACAATGGATATGTGGATGATATCTATGGCTGGAACTTCTGTACCAATACTAAGGATGTTTATCCTCATTCTCACGGTACTCACGTAGCCGGAACTATTGCTGCCGTAAATAACAATGGTATTGGTGTGAGTGGTATCGCCGGAGGTAATGGCTCTGCTAATAGCGGTGTCAAGATGCTTTCTTGTCAAGTGTTTGACTCTCGTTCAGGCTCGGGTGATGGCGACTTTGCCGCTGCGATAGTTTATGCTGCTAATAATGGAGCTGCTATTGCCAACTGTTCATGGGGATGGGCTACATCTGACTACTATGAACAAGATGTGCTTGATGCAATTGATTATTTTATCGGAATGAATCGTAGCACAAATCTCACCGGTGGTGTGATGTTCTTTGCGACCGGTAATGATGGTGCAACCGGTAAATTCTATCCTGCATGTTATGAGCCTGTTGTTGCTGTAGGCTCTATGACAAATGATTATACTGTAGCTACATATTCTAACTATGGCTCATGGGTTGATATTGTTGCTCCCGGAGGATTGTTGGACTATGGAAATGCCGGTGGTGTATTGAGCACATTGCCAAATAATCAATATGGCTTCAATGAAGGTACATCAATGGCAACACCTCATGTTACAGGTATTGCAGCTCTTGTAGTATCTAAACATGGAAATCAATCAATGCCAGCAGAAACCATTCGCCAACAAATTCTTACTTCAGTAAATGATTTATATGCTTATAATGAAGGAAAAGAGGGCTTGCATGGGGCAGGATACATCGATGCTGTAAAAGCTCTTCAAATGAATCCTGAAGGAGAAACACCTGAAAGCGTTGTGTCATTTACTGCTCTCCCTGCTCAAGATAATATTACAATTGAGTGGGTTATTCCAAATTCGACAACAGGAAATGTAAATCACCATGTACTTTATTATAGTACTGAAGAATTTACTGCTGAAAGCGATTTGTCAACACTTAATAAAGCAATAATTGATACCAAATTTGCGACATCGGGAGATATTGCTACTTATGAATTGTCAGGTTTAACTCCATTGACAACTTACTATCTTGCGATGACAGCAGTAGACCGTTGGGGTAACGCATCGGCATTATCTCCAATTGTATCAGCAACGACAAATGCAGGTCCTAAAATGACTGTCGATAAAACGTCGTTGACTATGACAATTGATGCCGCTACAAGTCTTGTGGGTACGACAGTATTCAACATTGGTAATGATGATGAAGGTTTATTGAAATGGGAAGGTAAGATTGCAACAAAATCGGTTACAATTGCAACAAAATCATTAACCAAAAAACCGATTGCCGGATTGTCAGGACGATTAACCGGTCGCATAGGAGCAACTCCTTATGCAGCCAATGAAAAGATTAGCACCGATGATTATATCAAAGCTGATTATCCAATAAAATTCAGTTATTACAAAGAATATTGGGCAAGTATTGGTGAAAGCGATAAATCATTACCAAATTCACAAGCACAATGGTTCTATGTCGATGCTGATGTTTACCCTAATGGATTTAACCTTACAAATGTTGAAATCAACTCAACATATGGACAAGATCCTACTCTGCAAATCTATAATGGTGGAGGAGCTATAACTGCGGCAAACCTACTTCAAGAGATAAAACCATCGTATTTCTATAATGGAATGCAAATCACATTGAATGAGCAACTATATTTTGCTCCCGGTGAATCTTTCTGGGTGGTAGTTCACTTCCCTGCTGAAAGCAATCAAGAGAACTATCCATTAGGACTTGCAAATGCCGATGCTTCTTATGGAAGCTATAGCTACATGAGTAATGACATGGGTAAAACATGGTTGCCATTGGTTGATGCGTTGAAAGGCAGTCCTTATGAATCTATGGGAAGTGAGGTATCATGGGCTCTCACTGCAATCAGCAAAAACCCGGCATGGGATCAAGTGTTTACACTTTCTCCGGCTGAAGGTATTGTTAAGCAAGGAGAGACTCAAGCTGTCAATATGACAAATGATGGACAAAAACTTGTAAATGGGACTTATAAATTCAATATCAGTTTCATTACCAATGAAAGTGCAAAGAATAGCATTGTTGTGCCTGTTACTGTAACAGTTAAGAACAATGCTCCGGAAATGACTCCTGTTAAAGTTGTTAATTTTGGCTCGCTTTTGGTAGGAGAGACAAAAACGATTGATGTAGAGGTGTTTAATGAAGGTTTCGGCCATTTTGGGAACAAATCTGGACAATTGAATTCTTCTAACTGCGCTGTTTCATCAGAACACTATACTATTAATACAAATGATTTCTATTCAGGTTTCCCTGCTCGTGCTACAACAGTAGTACCATTGACATATACACCTAAGTCGGCAGGAAGCCACACCGGATCAGTAACATTTACAAGTGCTAATGGTGTTGAGTTTAGAATTACAATGCAAGGAGTGGCAACTGATCCTGCTAAGATTGTTATTGCTCCTGATACAGTAGCTGTAGGTGATTTAGATGTAGAAGCTGATGCGGTAACAAAAGAGTTCTCAATCAAGAATGAAGGGAACTATCCATTGGAATATGTGTTGCCTAAATTCTCTGATCGTAAACTTGAAATTTCAAGTGGTAAATCTTCTCACAAATATGGATACTCGGCATTGACCAACCTTAATGGAGCAACTGATTTTGCTTATGATGGAAATCCTGCTTTGATTGATGCAACTGATGTTACATCAACATTTACCGATGATGTAAAATATACCGGAGCAATTGATCTTGGTTTTGATTTCCCATTCTATGGCAAAACTTATAGTCAAGTACATATTAATAGCCTTGGTGGTCTTGCATTCTCAATAGGCGAATATTCTTATTTCCCTCCATTGACAGAGACATCTGAAAGTATTAAGGGAGTAGGATATATATCAGCTTATGGTCATCAATTGCAATTCGGACCAAATTCTAAGGTTTCATATGCAAAACAAGATGGTAAGTTTGTTGTAAACTACTCTAATGTATTGGCTGTAAAATATGATGTTGAAACAACTCCTATATCATTCCACATTGCGCTTTCGGCTAATGGTGATATCGAAATTTTCTATGATGATTATGAGAGAATTGACGATATGGGTAATTCATTGTTATTCCAAGAAGGTTCAACATTGTTCTGCGGAATCAAAGATCCTGAAGGAAACGATCCTTTGATTGTAACATCGAGTGATGTTGCAGACTATTGGGGAAATAATGAAGATCCGAAAGGAGATGTATATACACAATTTGCAACTCAATCATCTGTGAAGTTTGAATCTCCTGCTGCTTATTTTGTAACTAACGTTACTCCGGCTTATGGAATTGTTAATCCGGGAGAGGCAGTTACTTTAACAGCAACAATCAAAGGTGATGATACAATGTATGCCGGAGAAACGATCAATCGTCTTGTTGTTGAATCAAACGATCCATTGAGTGCAACGTCTTATGTTACATTTAGTGCAAATATCGTTGGCGCAAGTCTTCTTCCGGTAGCAACAGTAGAAAGTGCAAATATTGACTTTGGTCAAGTGTTCCGCACATCTGATGCTAAAAAAGCTGTAACAGTTAAGAATACAGGTAAATCAGCATTTGATGTTACAGCAATAGCTATTGCCAATTCTAAATTTACAGTAGATATGGCTATCCCATTCACTGTGGAAGCCGGTATGTCAAAAGACATCATTGTTACTCTTCCCACAGTAAATGAAGGTGCTGTTACTGATATTATGACAATTACGACTGCGGTAGGCGATCTTAGTGTTCAACTTGCAGGTGAAGTTATAGGTTGTCCCGGTATTGAATTGAGTTTTACTGAAATTACGGAGACAGTAGAGAGTGGTGATCCTTTGACAAAAGAACTTACAATCAAGAATATTGGAGATGAAAATCTTGTATATTCTATTATTCCAGGCTCATTTACTGTTGTAACTGATAATAATATTGAAAATTCAAATGTTTCTTACATTTATAATTCAGCAACAGATGATGAAAATGTAAAATTTGAATGGGTAGATATCGAAACAACAGGTCTTGGTGAGCGCAATGCATTCTCTTACTACAATACACATGATTATGTAGCAGTAGAATTGCCATTTGAATTCCCATTCTATGGTGAGAAATATAGTAAAATGTATATCTACAACACCGGTTTTGTTTCATTTACAGAACGTAATGATGAAAAAATCTGGCCTGAGCCACCGGCTGAATTCCCTACAGGTTCAATCTATACCAACATCATTGCTCCATATTGGGGTATGCACACAATGGACACCAATACCACTGCTGGTACATATCACTATATGACAGAAGATGAAATTGTAGTTTCATGGATGGAATATGGAAATACAATGAATATTGGTGTATGTTTCCAACTTATCATGAAGAAAGATGGTTCATATAAA
Organism: uncultured Muribaculaceae bacterium; assembly: GCA_964497305.1. Taxonomy (GTDB): domain Bacteria; phylum Bacteroidota; class Bacteroidia; order Bacteroidales; family Muribaculaceae; genus RGIG4079. The sequence goes on from CAZCEB010000081.1 coordinate 6,632, forward strand.
TTCCAATATAAGGGATTAGGGGACTATGCTATAATTTATGACACATTTGGTCTTGCCGGAGCATGTAGTGAAGGAGGAGAAGAAAGTATTGTTATTCCTGATCGTCTAATTCAATTTAACAATGCTGTTCAATTTTATCCTGTTGTTGAATCAACAATTGCGGCAGGTGAAAACAAGACTGTTGTTGTTGATGTTGAGACAAACAAGATGGCAGGAACATATACTGATGCTGTTAAAATCAACACTAACGTTCCTGCTAATGAAAAAATAGAAATTCCCGTTAACTTGACAGTTACAGGTGTTGCGAAACCGGTGTTCCCAACAGATACAATCGTTGAAGAACATGTTGCCGGTTATGTTGACATGTCAGGACCATTGGCTTCTCAAGGTGCCGGAGCTTATGACTTGATTATCAAAATTGGTAATAAAGGGAAAGCTTCATTTACAATTACTAATATGATGATTGATTGTGAGATGTTTACTCCATATCCTGAATATCCTGACTATACAATGCCTATATTCCAATATATAGGTTATTACGGAATGCAGTATGATTATTGGGGAGATCCTATGGGAATGGCATGGGGTATATACTATGGCGGTAACATTGAAGTAAGCTCTGACGGAGTAGAAATAGCAATCCCTGTTCCTTATGAAATAGCAAGTGTAGTAGGAGAAAATAAGGGTACGTTAGTATTGTCAGTAGATGGAATTGAAGGTGTTACAACAATAGAAATACCATTTAAGGCTATTGCAACAGATATTCCTTATGCTTATCTTGACAAGCCGGAAATTCGTGTAGAGAATGCTGCTCCTAATTATGTTGGAACAGAAACTGTTACTCTTGCAAATATGGGAGCATATAAGCTTACGTATGAATTGCGTCTTGATCCAACAGGGGAAGGAGAAGAAATTCCTGAAGCTGATCTTGGAGGTGGTGGTATCGCTCCAATGGATGTAAATAATTCTTTGACAGCTCAACAATTGACAGCTCTTGAGGGATTAATCACTCCTGCTATCGAGCCTTTGGAGAATGCGATATCAACACTTGATGGACCATCTGATTTTGAATATAATAATATTCTATATTATCCATCAGTAGAAGGAGGTCAGACATTAACATATGGTACCGGAAATACTTATGGGGAATATAAAGCAGCAACTCATTATGTAGCTCCTGCTGAAGGATTTAATATTTCTCATATTTATATTGCAACTACCTTGACAAATATTTCAGATGGTACTTATGATCACTGTTATCGTATATAGAAAAATGTCTGGTGCTGCACCAATTA
>CAZCEB010000082.1:0-7838 GCA_964497305.1 uncultured Muribaculaceae bacterium
GTAAGCGTATGCTTTTTTTTGTGTTAATTTCGCAAATTGAATGTATTAACATCAATATTAATTAACAAATTATTTTATGAAAAAAATTTCAATTATTATTGTGTTAGCCGCAATAACTTTTGGGGTCAATGCAAAGGTTTTGAGAGTAAGTAATGTTTCCGGATCTTCTGCTCCGTATTCCAGCTATGCCGATGCCGAGCGAAATGCTATCGATGGAGATACTATCATGTTTGAGGGGTCTGCAACTCCTTATTGTGCAGGGGGGGACACTTTGAAAATATGTAAAAGAGTAACTATTAAAGGTCCCGGTTACTTTTTGGCAGAAAACGAAATTAATGAAGAAAATGGAGCCTTTGCTCAATTTGATTGTATTCGTATGAATGTAGATGGTATTACTATAAGCGGAGTCGTTGTAGAAAAAATACTAATATCATCAAACAATAATGTTATTACAAGAAATAATGTAGGCAGTTTGACGTTTAATTATAATGTTACTAAAACCATAATTCACCAAAATTATATAAGAGGAGGATGTGGCCTTTTTACCAGTTATCCTAAAGATGATGCAATAATCCCATCATATATACAAATAACGAATAACATTTTTACTAGTAGCCGCAGATTTGAATTTATAGATTATGCAACAATTAAAAATAATACTTTTACCACAAGTAGGGCTAATACTTTTGGCAGTTTTTGTGTCTCAAATACTACATTTGAAAATAATCTTGGGGGTGGTTTTAGCTTTTACGAGGATGATGGTTGTATTTGTCTAAATAATTTACAGTTAGATGATACTAATCCTTATGCTGGTTGTTCTACCGATAATGATGTTTATGAAATAGACATAAATGTAAATGGAGGCATATATGGCGCATTTGCAGGAGAAGACCCATATGTGCTATCGGGAGTTCCTGCAGGTCCTGTGATTGAAGATATTGAGCTTCCTGCATCTGTAGCAAAAGGGAAAGAACTAAAAGTGAATGTTAAAATAGGTATTTCACGATGAATACATTGATTTTAAGATTATTCTGTCTTTCACTTTTGTTGGATTGTTTGTTTGTTCATGCGCAAACAACAAATACAGTAGAATACTTTTGGGATAATGACCCGGGATATGGTAATGGAACTATTGTTTCTGCTTCAATAGGAGAAAACAATCTACACGTTAATTATGATGAAGTTAATTGTGGTGTCCACACTTTGTGGATTCGTATACAGGATTCACGTGGAAATTGGTCAACAACTATAGGAAAGCCTATTTTAATAAAAGAGGATGCCGCTTCAACAATTACTCGAATGGAATACTTTTGGGATAATGATCCAGGTTATGGTAAAGCAAAAAGTATCAGTCCCAATCAGATGGGTAATAATGAATATGCGATCAGCACTACTGATGTATCTGACGGGGCACATCTGTTCTGTATGAGAGCTAAAGATGATCAAGAACAATGGTCTATGGTGATTAGCAAACCTATCTATGTTTACACTGTAAATGGGAATATAACTGATATGGAATATTTCATTGATAATGATCCTGGAGAAGGGAATGGAATAAAAGTGTCTTTAACAGGAAATGTCCCATGCGATGCTAATTTTTACGTTAAGACCGATGACTTATCAATAGGTAGTCATCAACTGAATGTAAGGATCAAGGATTGTTATGGGAAATGGAGTCTATTGAGCAGTGAACCTTTTGAAATTACAGAAGTCGATGGTATAGAAAATATCGAGTTTACCATGCCTATAAATGTAATCGCTTCAAATGGGACTTGTGTTTTATGGTCAGATAATACCATTACTAACGATTATAATGTGATGGTCCTTTCGATAGATGGACGCATGTTGTCTTCTGTAATATGGGGCTCAGGTAGTAACACTTGTGAATTAAATATAGGTGTCAGCAATCAACCTATTTTCGTAGTTGTTAAAAATGAAAATCAACGTTTAATAAAACGAATAATGGCGAAATAATATTTTATATAATTTTTATATGGTGATTTATCTTCGCCTCGTTTTACCTATAAACTATTTGCCCTTAAAAAGAAAAGGTTGTGCCACAGGACACAACCTTTTCAATATTAAGAGTCATTTATTAGCGACCGGAGTTGTTGATTTTATTGCGTAGACGAGTGTTGTAATCGTCAGAAGCCATAAGTTCTTCCATCGTCATGTGCATGCGATAGCGCCAATAATGACGTGGGTTGGCAGGCACGTTGATTTGCTCTTCAAGCGGATTTTCTCGACGTATGTTACCATCTATTGACAATAGGTCTTGTAATGGTAAGATGGCAAGCATGGCAGGAGAGTTGAGGTGCAAGTCAATGATTTTGTCGCACACCCAAGGCTCAGCATAATAGGGCGCTTCGCCGCCTTCATGAAGCATGTTGTTGAAGAAATGTTGTGTCTTTTCACGATCTTCTTCCCACCATTGGCGTATGCCTCCCATGTCATGGGTAGAAGTTGTACACACCGACAAATATGGATATGTATAAGTATTGCCAAACTCTGCCTTTGGATCTTTGGGCATGCGTTGAATTTCAAGTGAAAGAATTTGCAATGCATTGATGACAGCAGGAACGCAATCGGGAATCATGCCGAGATCTTCGGCACACACGAGCATGTCTGTAGCTTCGATGAGTGGTGGTAATTTCCACATTGCTTTGCCATACCAGAAATCATTATGGCGATGGTAATAGAAATCGTTGTATAAACGATCAAAACACCACTTTTCGTAATCGTTTAAGGCGCGATAAGAGTAGGTAAATTGAGCCGAAATGCGTGGGTGATATTTGCCTTTTTCATAAGGGTCTTCTACAAACAACACATCGTCAATCAAGCCGAGTAAAGCTTCACATAGGCGTGTATTCTTGTCATTTTTCTCAAGAGTGGCAAAGTAATCAACGACCTTGCGTTGTGTTGAGAATTGCTCTTTAAGTTTATATCGTCCGTAGCTTACATTGTTGAGGAATGTATTACGTGCTTCATCGGTGTATTCTCCGAAGAAATCATTAAGGAAATAATCCATGATGTAGGGTGTTGTCTGTAAGTCGACATCAAGCCAGAAATCATAGTTATATTTCATCTCATTGGGAGTAAATGGCAGAGCAGGATTGAATACCCCGAGCAAGCCATGAACAGCATCCATGGGGATTTGCCAAATGCGGAAGAACCCAAGTACGTGGTCGATGCGGTAAGCGTCAAAGTATTCCGACATTTTGCGGAAACGTGCTTTCCACCAAGCGAAACCATCTTTGTTCATTTCTTCCCAATTGTAAGTAGGGAAGCCCCAATTTTGTCCAAGAACAGAGAAATCATCAGGTGGAGCACCTGCCTGACAATCCATGTTGAACAAACGTGGAGAAATCCATGCGTCAACACTTGTGCGCGAGATGCCAATGGGAATATCGCCTTTGATGGCAACCCCTTTGCTGTGTGCATAATTGCGCACTTCTCGCATCTGTTTGTCAAGATGGAATTGTATGTAGTAAACGTAGTTGATAGCATCTTGATTTTCTGCAACAAATTTTGCTATAAGATTTTTATCATATACTGCATATTTTCCCCACCGCCCAAATTCAGGAGTATTGTTGAGATCACGCAATACGCAAAATGCTGCATAGGGTGTTAACCAATCAGCGTTATTGTTAACAAATTCTTTGAATTCTTTTGACGCGACTGTTTTCGCTCCCTCTTGAGCAAACATCTCACGAGTAAATTGAATTTTACCTTGATTTACACGTTCGTAGTCGATTTCAGCAAGTTGGTTAAGGTCTTTGCCAAGATTGTCAAAATATTCTTGACGCTCTTTGTCATTGAGTGTTCCAAGTTCTGATAGACGCAAGTACATGGGGTGTAGAGCAAATGTTGAATTTGCATTGTATGGATATGAGTCAGTCCATGTATGAGTCATTGTAGTGTCGTTGATGGGAAGAATTTGCAAGAATTTTTGTCCTGTCAAAGCAGCCCAATCAATCATTTTTTTTAGGTCAATGAAATCTCCCACTCCAAAATCTTCTTCGGAGCGAACTGAAAATACCGGTATTGCAACCCCGGCACCACGCCATGGCGCAAGAGGGTTATTGAAGCGTAAACCTGAAACAACCATTACCTCATTTTTTTGAGTAGGTGTGTAGTTGAAATATCGGTTACTTCCGGCTTCCCATGCGACGATTTCAAGGGAGTCTTTTTTTAGAATGACAAATTTGTAATCAAATGGCATGGTGAGTGTTTTCATGTCGAGATTTACGTTCCATTCCGGGTAGAATGTGTCATTCATGACAATGGCTTTTGTGGCATCCCATGCCCCAAGTTGTTCGCATCCCCCACACATAGCAAGAACTTCATCACCTTTGATCATTGGAGCAGCCACGCGAATATTGATAATACCATTTTTGATCGTTAATGGTTTATCTATGTTCTCACGATGGCAAATGCAATCGGTGAATGCCGATGAATAGTAGGGACGGTCAAACGGTTGATCTTGCCAGCTATCATGGATTTCATAGGTCTTAGCACTTCTGCCACGTCGGAAATTGTGCCCGGCTCCCCATTCTTTTCTCGTATAGCCGTTTTCGTGTTTGATGATATAGTTATATTGAAAATCTGGGGTTGCATCGTCAACTTCGATGGTCAGATGCCATTTTTCGTTGCCATCGAGGTTAAGTTGCAATGCGTTGAGTTCATTACCATTTCCAAGTTCGGGAATGTTTCCGGTAATATATACCGATTCGCCCCAATTGGTGCGGTAATTTATTATAAATGTAATTTTCATAAAGCGTAAATTTATCTATAAGTTTTATTTGTGTTTTGGTATCTTTAGAATTCGGTTATAAATTTAGTCAGAATTTAAATACAAAAGGCTAAATCTTGAGAAAAAAATTCAAGTTTAGCCTTTTTTGTGATAAATAATAATGATTTAAACTATATTATCCACATTTTGAGGTGCCACAAGCGGTACATATCAAACACCCTTCTTGATAAATGAGAGTTTCTTGTCCACAATTGGGGCATGTCTGTCCATTTAGTTTTGTTCCGTTAGGAAGATATTTTTTCAATGCACGCTCAACCCCCATTTTCCAAGTATTGATAGATTGACTATCGAGTTCAAGACTACCAATCAATTTAAGTACTTGGTCGATAGGCATTCCATATCGAAGTACCCCGGATATGAGTTTAGCGTAGTTCCAATATTCGGGATTGAATTTGTCTGAAAGCCCTTCGATAGTAGTCTTGTAACCACGTTTATTTATGAATTGGAAATCGTAACGCTTGTTGCCGTTTTCATCAATTGCTTTGATAATCTTACCACTTGTTACTGATTTTGGACAGAAGATGCCATCTTCGTCATCGGCAAGCCCGGTAAAGATTTCATATGGGGCTCCATCGATAAGACCTACAAATGCAATCCATTTCTCTTTATTGTTTTGGAAACGTACAACGTCGGCTTCAAGCTCGATAGGACGTTTTGCTACGTGAGGTTTGATTTCAGTAGGCTCAGCAGGTTTCTTTTCAAGAGAAACGAGTACTCCGGCACGAGAGCCTTCGCGATACACAGTACATCCTTTGCAGCCTGATTTCCATGCTTCAATATATAGGTTATTGACAAGCTCTTCACTGACATCAGCAGGTAGGTTGATTGTTACAGAAATTGAGTGGTCAACCCATTTTTGAACACGTCCTTGCATTTTAACCTTTTCAAGCCAATTGACGTCGTTAGATGTTGCATTATGATAAGGTGATTTAGCAACAAGAGCTTCGAGTTCTTCTTGTGTGTAGTTGTCTTTTACTTCAATATTATTTGTTTTCATCCAAGTTAAGAATTTTGGATGATACACAATATATTCTTCCCATGCATCGCCTGACTCATCAATAAAGTCAACACGCACATCAGTATCGTTGGGGTTAATCTTGCGACGACGTTTGTAAACGGGAAGGAATACAGGCTCGATACCCGATGTCGTTTGAGTCATGAGGCTTGTTGTTCCTGTTGGAGCAATAGTTAAACATGCGATGTTGCGACGTCCATATTTAACCATGTTTTCATATAGTTCTGGTGAAGCCTCACGCAAACGATTTATAAATGGATTGTTCTTTTCTCGTTCAGCATCAAATATTTCAAATGCGCCACGCTCTTTGGCAAGTTCTACCGATGAGCCATAGGCTGCCACAGCAAGAGTTTTGTGTACAAGTTCAGAGAAATCGGTTGCTTCTGTTGTTCCGTATTGATATCCAAGAGCTGCCAACATATCACCTTCAGCAGTTGTTCCAACACCTGTACGACGACCTTTAAGGGTTTTTGTTTTAATCTTCAACCACAAGTTGTGTTCAGCGTGTTTAACCTCTTCAGTTTCAGGGTCAAGTTCAACTTTTTCAAGAATTTTATCGATTTTTTCCATTTCAAGATCGATAATATCATCCATGATGCGTTGAGCTTTTGCAACATGAGTTTTAAATAGATCAAAGTCAAACTCAGCTTGAGGAGTAAAAGGATTTTTTACATATGAATATAGGTTGATTGCGAGCAATCGACAGCTGTCATAGGGGCATAGAGGTATTTCACCACATGGGTTTGTCGAAATTGTGCGGAAACCAAGGTCGGCATAGCAATCGGGCACAGATTCACGTGTGATTGTGTCCCAGAAAAGCACTCCAGGCTCAGCTGATTTCCATGCATTATGGATTATTTTAGCCCATATTTCAGATGCGTTTACCTCTTTTGTAATAGTTGGAGTGTCGGTATTTACCGGATATTGTTGAATATATGGTGTTCCATCGATAGCTGCTTGCATAAATGCATCATCAATGCGAACCGATACATTGGCTCCGGTAATTTTCCCTTCTGCCATTTTGGCATCGATAAAGGCCTCTGAGTCGGGGTGTTTGATGCTGACAGATAGCATTAAAGCTCCGCGGCGTCCATCTTGAGCTACTTCACGAGTTGAATTTGAGTAGCGTTCCATAAAAGGAACAAGCCCGGTTGATGTGAGTGCAGAATTCTTTACAGGGGAGCCTTTAGGGCGAATGTGTGAAAGGTCGTGTCCTACTCCTCCACGGCGTTTCATCAATTGTACTTGCTCTTCATCAATTTTAATAACACCTCCGTATGAGTCGGGAGTGCCATCTAAGCCGATAACAAAGCAGTTAGAGAGTGAGCCCACTTGGTGGTCATTACCTATTCCCGACATGGGGCTGCCTTGTGGTACTATGTATTTGAAATTTTTTAATACATCAAAAATTTCGTCATACGACATAGGGGCGTTGTATTTTGCTTCAATTCTTGCGATTTCTGAAGCAATGCGTCGGTGCATGTCATTAGGCGTTTCTTCATAAATATTGCCAAATGAATCTTTTAAAGCGTACTTGCTCACCCAAACACGAGCAGCAAGCTCATCGCCATCGAAATATTTTAATGAAGCATTAAACGCTTCATCATAGGAGTAGGTTTTCTTTTCCACGATGTTTTTTGTGTTTTAAGTTGGTTATAAAAAGTTTGAAAAGTGAAAAGTTGATGTTTAAAGAATAACACTTTGCAAAGGTTGTAATTATTTTTTTTGTAACCAAATAATTTCATTGGAAAATTATGTAATGTTTAAAAGTTTTCCAAAATAAAAATTTAAGCTATTGAAAATGAGTGATATGAATAAATTGTGTTGGTTATAAAGTTTTCCAAAACGAAAGTTTGGAATGAAATAATGTAAATTTTTGCTTTTGGAAATGATTAATAATTTGTAATTTTACATCAATAAAATTATTACTATGGATATAAATGATTTTTTTAAGAATAGAAGAACTATAAGAAAGTATTCGTCGCAGAATGTTGATGATGAGCTTTTACG
>CAZCEB010000083.1:0-7835 GCA_964497305.1 uncultured Muribaculaceae bacterium
CTTTGTTCTCGTTTGTCGAGGGTCGAAACTTTACCTTGATACTAGCCATGGATTTATGTTTTATAAGTTAAAATGATAGCACTTAAACGAGGGGTAGGTGGCAAAAAATGGGGTAAAAAAGAAAAATCGCCCCTGGCAATTAGCTTAATCAAAAGAAAAATAGTATATTTGCAGGCTGAAAAAAAGACAAAATTAATTTATAAACATTTAATATATTTATCTAACACATGCAAAGCAAAGGAACATTAGGAAGCGTCGTTTCCGGAGTTATAGCGATTTTCTTGGTACTCGTGTGTCTATTCTATCTTTCATTCTCGGTTGTAACAAGCACCTGTGAAAAAGATGCAGCAGAGTATGCAACTAAAGTTGCTGGCGAAGCGGGCGTTGATTCCGAGCCTTACAAACAGGCTTACAAAAATTACATCGATTCAATCGGTAAAGAACCCGTTTACATGGGTTACACTTACAATGAAGCTCAAAAATGGGGCGTTGGTTTAGGACTTGACCTTAAGGGTGGTATGAACGTTATTTTGCAGGTTTCAATGCCTGACATTCTTCGTTCAATGAGTTCTGTTCAAGGTGATACAATTTTTGATTCAGCTATTGCTGCTTCTGACGTAATTATTAAAAGTCATGAATCAGATGATTACGTTAAAACTTTCTGTGAACAATATCTACAAAAATCTCCAAATGCTGATTTCTCAGTAATTTTCAAAGATATTGTTAAACCTGGAGAAAAGGGTGATGCAGTAGTAAAAACTCTTAAACAAGAGGTAAAAGACCGTGTTGACAATTCAGCAACAAACGTGCTTCGTAGCCGTATTGACCAATATGGTGTAGTTTCTCCAAATATTCAAGTGCTTCAAGGTAAGGATGGTCAAATCCTTCTTGAACTTCCTGGCGTAAAAGAGCATGATCGTGTGCGTCAATTGCTTCAACGTTCAGCAAATCTTGAATTCTATGAAACTTATAAACTTGAAGAAATCAGCAATGCATTGGCTCAACTTGACAACAAACTTGCAGCCGATACAACAGATGCCTATACAGGTTTCTTCAGCTATTTTATCCAAGGTGGTGCTCAAGGAACTCCAAATGTGGGTCTTGCTACTGTGATGAACAAGACTAAAATTGATGAAATTTTAGCTTCAAATGTGGCAAAACAAATTCTTCCTTCAAATTTGAAACTTCGTTGGGAGGTTAAGCCTCAAACAGTGCAAATGAGCGATACTGCTACTAATGTTACAAGAAATATAGACCTATACAGCCTTGTTGCATTGAAATCAAACAATGGCAAACCAGCTCTTGATGGTTCATGTGTAATTGCTGCATCGAGCGATTATGACAACATGCAAGGTAACGTTGTTTCAATGACAATGGATAGCAATGGTGCTAAACAATGGGCTCGTGTAACAGGTAACAATATTGGAAATTGTGTGGCTATCGTTCTTGATGACATGGTTTACTCTTATCCTCGAGTAAATGATGCAATTGAAGGTGGTCGCTCTCAAATTACAGGTCAATTCTCTATTGAAGAAGCACAAGACCTTGCTAACGTTCTTAAGAGTGGCAAGATGACTGCTAAGGTTGAAATCATCAGCGACATGGTTATCGGTCCTTCTCTTGGACAGGAAGCAATTGAAGCAGGTTTCATGTCATTTATTGTAGCTCTCGTTCTTCTCATGATTTTCATGATGATGTATTATGGAGTGATACCCGGATTGGTCGCTAACTTTGGTTTGATCTGTAACTTGTTCTTCACTCTTGGTATCTTAGCTTCATTCCAAGCTGTATTGACACTTTCAGGTATCGCCGGTATTGTGCTTTCTCTTGGTATGGCTGTTGACGCTAACGTGCTTATCTTTGAACGTACTAAAGAAGAACTTCGTGTCGGCAAGAATGTACGCACAGCTATCGCTGATGGTTATAGCAATGCATTCTCAGCAATTTTTGACGCTAACTTGACTTCAGTTATTACAGGTGTTATCTTGTTGCTTTACGGAACAGGCCCAATCAAAGGTTTCGCTACAACATTGATTATTGGTCTTGTTTGCTCATTCTTTACAGCAGTTTATCTTTCTCGTCTCATCTTTGTATGGGGTGCTAAGGCTAAATCATTCCAAAACCTTACATTTGCAACAGGTATCTCTCGTAATTTCCTTACAAATACAAAAATCAATTTCCTTGGTCAACGTAAGGCAAGTTTCATCGTTTGTGGAATTATCATTGTGGTAATCGTTGCTTCATTTGCAATGCGCGGTCTTAACCAAGGTATTGACTTCTCAGGTGGTCGCAACTATATTGTGAAACTTGATAACCCTGTTAAGCCAAGTGTTATTCAAGAGAAACTTGTTGCAGAATTCCCTAATTCAACAGTATCGGTTATCAATATTGAAGGTGCTGATCAAGTGCGCATCTCTACTAACTATAAGATTAATGAAGATGCTCCTGAAGTAGAAAAAGAAATTACTGACGTTCTTTTCCGAGTGCTTAAAGAAAATCTCCGCGATGGAATGACTGAAAGAGAATTCTCGACTACTGACGAAACTCAAGGTATCATGAGTTCTCAAAAGGTGGGTCCTACTGTCGCTGACGATATGCGTACAGGTGCTATCATTGCTGTGATTCTTTCTATTATTGCAATGTTCTTGTATATCTTAATTCGTTTCCGCAATGTTGCATTCTCTGTGGGTGCTGTGGCTGCGGTTGCATTTACTGCATTTGTAATTATAGGTGTATATTCATTGTGTTGGGGTATTCTTCCATTTGCAATGGAAATCGACCAAACATTTATCGCCGCGATATTGACCGTAATCGGTTACCAAATCAACGATACTGTGGTGGTATTTGACCGTGTACGTGAAAACGTTGGTCTATATCCAAAACAAGATTTTGGTGTAACAATCAATAGCTCGGTAAATAGTACATTGAGCCGTACGTTCATGACATCATTCACTACATTACTTGTGTTGTTGTGTATCTTCATCCTTGGTGGTGATTCAATTCGCAGCTTCACATTTGCGATGTTGCTTGGTGTAATCGTTGGTACTCTTGCAACTATCTATGTAGCATCTCCTATCGCTTACTTGACTGACCGTCGTCGTAATGCGAAGAAGGCTAAAAAAGCATAATTTATAGCTTCAAATACAATTAAATGGCGTGAGGATTTAGATATTCTCACGCCATTTTCTTATAAGTCAATCGGGAAATGCTGTCGCAGCATCTCCCGATTTTAATAATAAACCAATCATTATCACATATATTGCAATGGAAATATTTTCTTCTATTCAATATTATAACATCGGTATAGGGTAAATTGTTCTTGTTGCAAAAAAAATTCAATATAAATTCGTGCTTTGATGTCTCATATAAAATCACTATCTTAGCGGTAAAGAATAAACAAACGCCGTTTTGGAAATTTTAACGTAATAACGAAAGATTGTTGCTCAAGTAAGATTATACATTTGTAATATGAAAATAGGAGATAAAATACCGGAAATACTTGGAACTGATGCCAATGATAATGTCGTTACAACTGCACAATATATAGGTCGACCTATAATAATATTCTTTTATCCCAAAGATAACACGTCAGGTTGTACGGCTGAGGCGTGTTCTTTGAGAGATTATTACAAGGAGTTGCAAGAAATGGGATATGTCTTGATTGGAGTTAGTAAAGATTCAGCAGCAAGCCATAAAAAATTTGCAGATAAATATTCTTTGCCATTTACACTCGTTGCCGATGTGGACAAGACACTTAATCAGGCGTTTGGAGTATGGCAATTGAAAAAAATGTGTGGACGAGAAAGCATGGGGACTGTGAGAACAACATTTATCACAAACGAAAACCATGAAGTTGTTCATATAATAAATAAAGTAGATACAAAAAATGCAGGTCAGCAAATCATTGACTTGCTCAGCAAATAGTAAATAATATAATCACTATAGACTATGGAAAAAAAGAAGGCGACAATAAAGAAAGCCACAAAAGTAGAAGACCCACGCATGGCCAAGCTTAATGCTTTGAATCAGGCGATGGATCGCATCGAGAAAAGTTTTGGTCGTGGAGCGATAATGAAACTTGGTGATGATAGCATTGAAGATGTTGAGGTAATCCCTACAGGCTCAATCGGGTTAAATTATGCACTCGGAGTGGGTGGATATCCACGTGGACGCATCATTGAAATCTATGGTCCTGAATCATCAGGTAAAACGACTCTTGCTATTCATGCTATAGCTGAGGCTCAGAAAAATGGAGGAATTGCAGCTATAATTGATGCTGAGCATGCTTTTGATCGTTTCTATGCAGCAAAATTGGGCGTTGATGTTAATAATCTATTGATTGCCCAGCCTGATAATGGAGAGCAAGCACTTGAAATTGCTGAGCAACTCATACGTTCTTCTGCAATAGATATCCTTGTTGTTGATTCTGTTGCAGCATTGACTCCCAAGAGCGAAATAGAAGGGGAAATGGGCGACAGAAATATGGGTTTACAGGCACGTTTGATGTCTCAAGCGATGAGAAAATTAACAGGAACGATTTCTCGTACAAATACGACTTGTATATTTATCAACCAATTGCGTGATAAAATAGGTGGTATGATATTTGGTCCAACAGAAACAACTACCGGAGGAAATGCTCTGAAATTTTATGCTTCAGTGCGCATCGATATTCGTCCGGGAACGCCTATTAAGGATGGCGAAGATGTATTGGGTCGTCATTGTCGTGTAAAAGTGGTTAAAAACAAGGTAGCTCCTCCTTTTAAACGTGCTGAATTCGATATTATGTTTGGTGAAGGTATTTCTAAATCAGGCGAAATTATAGACCTTGGAGTAGAATATAACATCATCCAAAAGAGTGGCTCATGGTTTAGTTATGAAGGCAGTAAGCTAGCGCAAGGACGTGATGCTGCAAAACGTGTTATCGCTGATAATCCGGAACTTGCTGAAGAACTTGAAGAAAAAATCATGCAGGCATTGATGGGAGATGCTCAAGCCGGAACAAAATCGAAATCAAGTGATGACAATAGTATTGATGAGCCGGATTTTGACACCACTCTCCCCGATGATTTCTCTATCGAAGAAGACTAAAATAGCAATATCCCCCCAAAAAAGACGCATTAATCAATGCGTCTTTTTTTGTATAATATTTATTTTGTGATGTTGAAGCCGAGTTTTATTATTAGTTTCAACGTGGAAATAGCTGTATCGCGATCATATTTTTTTTCTGATTCAGGTAACTCATCATAAGGAATGAGACATGGATGCTCTTTGTTGGCGTCATTTCTATGTTCTCCAAGTTTCCACCCTTGGTTGATGCGATTTGTCGCCCATACCTCATGAACATTCTTTGCCAATTGTTCAGCGAGAGAAGAAAGCTCTTCCGGTAGTATGATATCAGTAGTATCTATTGGATTTGGAATATATTTATTCATTGTTTTTTGCGTTGAAATAGTTATTTATTGTAGTTTTTACAACAATGTAGTCATAACGTTGTATCCCTGTGTCGAGATTTTTCCAATCTGTTATATATTTGTGTTGTTTAGTCGCTTCGTTACAAGATTTTTTCTCTGTAGCCTTATTTTCTTCCGGCATTTCTATGTATCCCATCATTAAGTGAGAAGCATTCCATCGTAAGTGCTCGCATATTGATAGGTTGGTCAATCGGTTAAATAAATTTTTATCGGTTTCTGTTGTGTTGTTATCTTGCTTGAATGGGAAATCTGGTAGAGGAGAGGGTAATTTGATATTTCCTAATAATGATTTTTTAGTGTGATAATGCAAGCAGTTGGATAGGTCTTGGTTTTCCTTTCGGCGAAGGCTGCGATATCCCAACATTAGATTGTTGCAACCTACAGTCCAATTGTTGTGTCGAGTGTCCCAATTTTCTGTGATAGGTTCGTCCTTAAATATGTCATTATATGCATTACGGTAATTCTCATAAAATGTTTTAGACGATTTCAAAAGGGAATTTTCGATAATCTGTTCTTTTGAGTATATATCTTTCATATATCCAAAAATAGTGATAGCATCGGTATTATTGTTAGTTTTATAATAGTCTCGTAGATGCTCTAAGTGCAATTCGTTTTCAAGCTTATATATTCTAACAAAAATGTGAAATTTGTCGAAGTTTTTGCGATATTGGTAGGCAAATTCATATAATTGCGTTGCTATCGTAATATTTCTATCGTCATCACCGGTTGCGATAACAACATAATTTAATGAATCAATAGATTCTTTTAACCTATTCCAAAGTTCAATTGAATTTGTGTCAATGTTGTGTAATGATATTTCTTTTTGAGGTGTTGCAAGGAATGGAATTTCATTTATTATATTGGCTTTTATTTGGCTCATGTAAGAGTCGTAGATATCGCAATGTATTGTGGATTTTTCCCCGTCTTTATTGGGGAACGCACTGAATTCATATATAAACCGAAGGGCATCTTGTCCAGTTGTTCCGAAGCCAATAATCATGGCGTTAAAGTCAGATTTTACACAAGAATTATTTGAGTCAATATCTACGAAATTGATGGGATGTGCGACGTATTTGCGAATGTCGTTTTGTGATGAAATAGCAGTTTTAAGTGAAATAATAGAATATTGAGAGTCATCAATAATAGAAACTTGAGCCTTTAGAGCCGATTGTATTTCCAATGTGTCATTTACACAATTATGTCGAGAACGACAATATGTTTTAATGTTAGGTTTGTTTAGCTCTTTACATTGTAGAATATTTAGCATTGATTTTACGTTGGTATCTTCATCATCAGAAAGGAAAAACATTCTGATAGTATTATCCTTTTTATAGAGTTTCATTATGTAGTTAAACTCAGGATAAACGGAAATATCAGACACATTTTTTATTGTTGCGGGATTAAAAGATGCATTAAATAGCAGATATTTTATATCGTTTATTTTACTGAGCTGTTTTGATTTATAAGAGAAAAGTCCGAAAATATGTCCAAAAGTAAGACGATGGGCGTAATCTTTGTTTTCATCGGGATAATCAATGAAAATGATACGATCTAAATTTTTGTCATTAGAATAAATACTTTTTGCTAATAAGAAGCTTTGTTCGTTTAGTCCGAAGAAAATATTAATAGTGCGTCCTTTCTTTGATTGTAAACGCCAATAAAATTTACGCGTTTTTTGTTGTATTCTTTTCCCTAAACAACTAATTGCAAAGCATGCACTCACTGCAACTGCCGATGCGTGAGTTATAGCAAAAATTGTCATGTAATAAGGATTGGATTTGCATCCGTCATATACTGCAATTAAATCTGATTTTGATAAGAACATCTCTAATGCAGATATAAGAGGTCGCAGAACGTAGACAAATGTGGAAGAACGAGTCCCGTCAAAGTTGAAGCCGATGAAATATACTAAAAAACCGGAGGCGAAAGTTGAAAATGCCCACCATTGGAATAATCGTCGAGAATATATGTTTTTATTCGCATAATTGCTGTATCTTACTCGGTTCCATAAAGACCAAGTAAGAAAACACAAGGAGATAATAAGGGCTGATAGCGAAATAAAAAAGACAGAATAATTCAGGAATTCGATTAAGTCAGCAATGTTTAAAGGCCATTGATGAGGATCGAAATTATCGGTTATTAATTTCCAAATATGGTTTTTTAACAGTAGCATAATGTGAGTCTTAGGTTTGTTATGTACAAAAGTAGATATTATTTTGATTGGAATTTAGTTTTACAAATATTTTTTGCAAATAAAAAGCCTCAATCATGCGATTGAGGCCTTTGGTTATTATATTAGAATATCTAAATATTAACCGTTAACTTTCTTCATGTGAGCGATGAGTTCAAGCACTTTGTTAGAGT
>CAZCEB010000084.1:0-7798 GCA_964497305.1 uncultured Muribaculaceae bacterium
TACAAACGGTTTGAATGAATTCATGGTCATGAGAAGCAAGAAGAATATTCCCTTTAAAACCTTGGAGTGTGTTATTGAATGCTTGAATAGATTCCAAGTCCAAATGGTTTGTTGGAGAATCGAGAACTAATGTATTAGCATCTTTAAGCATCATACGTGCTATCATGCAACGCATTCTCTCTCCACCTGAAAGGACTGATGCTTTTTTCAAAACTTCTTCACCGGAGAAAAGCATTTTTCCTAAGAATCCTTTAAGATATATTTCACTTGAATCTTCACTATATTGGCATAACCAATCAACGAGATTCAAATCAGTATTGAAAAATGCTGAGTTGTCAAGAGGAAGGTATGCTTCAGTAATTGTTTGTCCCCATTCATATGTGCCTTCATCAGCCTTGCGATTGCCATTGATGATTTCAAATAATGCAGTCATTGCGCGAGGATCATGGCTGAGGAATGCAACTTTATCCCCTTTTTCAATCTGAAAATTTACATCCTTGAAAAGTAATGCACCATCAACACTTGCCGATAAACCTTTAACTTCAAGAATTTTGTTACCAGGTTCACGAGATGGGGTGAAGATAATGCCAGGATAGCGACGTGAAGATGGTTGTATCTCTTCAACGTTGAGCTTTTCAAGCATCTTTTTGCGACTTGTTGTTTGCTTTGATTTTGCAACGTTAGCACTAAAACGTTGAATGAATTCAAGCAACTCTTTGCGCTTTTCTTCAGCTTTTTTATTTTGTTGTTGTTGTTGGCGTAACGCGAGTTGGCTTGACTCATACCAGAAGCTATAGTTGCCTGCAAATAATTGTACTTTATTGTAGTCGATATCTAAAGTGTGAGTACAAACTGAGTCAAGGAAATGTCGGTCGTGTGAAACAACCAATACTGTATTTTCAAATTTAGAAAGATAATCTTCAAGCCATGCAACTGTTTCCAAATCTAAGTCATTGGTTGGCTCGTCAAGCAATAGATTGTCAGGATTTCCGAAAAGTGCTTTTGCCAATAAAACACGCACTTTTTCATTTGCACTCATGTCTTTCATGAGCATATAGTGCTTTTCTTCCTTTATACCTAAACCACTAAGCAATGCCGCTGCATCGCTTTCAGCATTCCATCCCTCAAGTTCGGCAAATTTTTCTTCAAGTTCGGATGCTCTAATACCATCGGCATCACTAAAGTCTTCTTTAGCATATAGGGCATCTTTCTCTTCCATGATTTGCCATAAAACAGTGTGCCCTCGAAGAACTGTGTTCATTACGGTACATTCGTCAAATTCAAAGTGGTCTTGACTTAAAACGCTCATGCGTTCGCCAGGCCCTTGAGATACAGAGCCTTGTGTTGGTGCAAGTTGATCGCTTAGAATACGCATCAAAGTAGATTTTCCTGCGCCATTTGCTCCTATTATACCATAACAGTTGCCTGGAGTGAATTTTAGATTAACGTCTTGAAAAAGAACTCTTTTACCAAATTGGATACCTAAATTATTTACAGCTATCATATCTAAATTTTATTTCTTGCAAAATCGAGTTGCAAAGATACGACATTTAATGCAAAGAAAAAAGCCTGTCGAGAGCGACATTGCTCGTGCGACAGGCTTTGCAAGCTGAGAATTAGGTTATATTTATTTTGTGCTTTGTTCGTAGCGGAGAGTCATTGATGGTTGGTCGCAAACTTCTGCAGGACCGAAATATTGGATTGGTCCGGGATACATATAGCAAGTGTTTACTGCCCATTCATCACGTTTAGATGCAAATTTGCGGAATGGAGCATCATCCAAACGAACAAGTGCTTTTTGAATAACCGGTTTCATTGCACCATGACGGCGTTCCATGTTCATCATCATTGTGATGGGGATACCACCGGCAATCCATTGAACAGAAGGATTTGTCAAGTTGCGAACAGAAGACATATATCCTGTTACACCTGCATTGATGAGGCATGCTGCATTAAAACCAAGTGCGTAGCAGTAGTCAGCATCGAAGTTTGAAGGATCAGCGCAACGACCTTCATATCCAAAGAAGTGGAATAGAGTGCCGAATTTGCCAACATATTTGCCTTCTGCCTTCATTTCAGCCAAACGACGACCTACCATTTCTCCGAGAAGTTTTTCAGTTTCGATAAGTGATACTTGAACATTACCATGTGGGTCGCGATCAAGACTCAATTGGCGTGCAACACCTTCTGGAAGGCTTGAATAGATTGCAGCGTTTTCTTCTGAAAGGTGATTGATGATATATTGACGTTGGTCTTTTGGCTCAACAGCTGCAAATTCATCTGCATTGTGAGCAAGAAGATCGTTCAATTCTGCAATAAGTTTCTTCATGGCAGGGATAAATTCGATGAGACCTTCAGGAATGAGGACTGTACCGAAATTATTGCCATTTTCAGCTCGTTTAGCAACGATTTGAGCGATGTCATTAACAATATCTTGAAGAGTGAGATTTTTAGCTTCAACTTCTTCTGAGATGATACAAACATTAGGTTGTGTTTGAAGAGCACATTCAAGAGCAATGTGAGATGCAGAACGTCCCATTAATTTGATGAAGTGCCAATATTTTTTTGCTGAGTTACAGTCGCGTTGGATGTTACCGATAACTTCAGAATATACTTTAGTTGCAGTATCAAAACCAAATGATGTTTCAATCAAGCCGTTCTTCAAGTCGCCGTCAATTGTTTTTGGACATCCGATTACTTGTACACCTGCGTTGATGCTCTTATAATATTCAGCAAGAATAGCTGCATTAGTATTAGAGTCATCACCACCAATGATTACAAGTGCTTTGATGTTTAGTTCTTTAAGAATTTCAAGACCTTTGTCAAATTGATCTTGACTTTCAAGTTTTGTGCGACCAGAACCGATGATGTCAAAACCACCTGTATTGCGGTATTCATCGATGATATTGCTTGTCAATTCAATGTATTGGTGATCAACAAAACCGCCAGGACCCATTAAGAATCCATATAAACGGCTATCTTTGTGGATTTTTTTGATACCATCAAAAAGACCACTAATAACATTGTGTCCACCGGGAGCTTGACCACCAGAAAGAATTACACCTACATTTACAGGAGACCCAACTGTTGGGTTAGGGTTCTTTTCAAATTTCAACTCAGGGAGTCCGTAAGTGTTAGGAAACAATTTTTGAATTTCTGCCTGATCGGCTACTGACTCTGTTGGGTTACCTTCAACAGCTTTAACAGCCCCTGTAAGAACGATGGGGAGTTTTGGTTGGTAAGCTGCGCGAGCTTTTTGCAAAGCACTTTTCTTCATTACTAAGC
This sequence comes from uncultured Muribaculaceae bacterium, assembly GCA_964497305.1. Lineage (GTDB taxonomy): Bacteria > Bacteroidota > Bacteroidia > Bacteroidales > Muribaculaceae > RGIG4079. Next base: position 3,286 of record CAZCEB010000084.1, read on the forward strand.
TATTATAAGTTAAAAATTTATATTCGTTAAAAATGAAATTTGGGTGCAAAGTTCGTAAAAAAATATCACTTAATCAATATTTTATTAGTCATATTGCAACATCTTTTGACTATTCTGCCAATATTTAAATTTACTTAGTTATCTAATTGGTCGTTATAGCGAAAATTTTGAAGTATCTCCGGCTATTGAAATATATAGATTTTCAAGTTGGAGATGATTTTTTGTTAATTGGGCAATTTTTTCTGAAGTTATATTATTTATTGCATTTATTTGCGCTTCAAAATAATCTGATGGAGTTGATGCAATACGCGTATTTTCGTAATAATCCATTATTGTAAAAGGAGAATCAAGGGATGATGCCAATTGTGTCATTGCATAATGTTTGAGTATTGATAGCTCGTCATCGCTGAAATCAGATGTCATCATGCGTGAAATTTCTTTTTTAACCTCTTCAATAAGCACTTTAACATATTGATTGTCGCATTGAGTCGCTATGCACATGATTCCTCCCTCTTTGTAGCCAAGTAGTGATGCAGAAATGCCATAGGTGTAGCCTTTATCTTCTCTTATATTAGCCATTAATCTGCTACCAAAGTATCCTCCGAGGGCCATAATGGCAATGCGCAGGTCAGCATAATCGGGATGTTGACGATCTATTGTTGGAATTGAAAGCCTTAATGAACTTTGTAAAGCTCCGGGACGATTAATTATTTGTTCTTTTGTTGCAGAAGGGGAAAAGTGTATAATGTTTAGCTGGCAACCATTTGGCTTGTTGAATTGACCGAAATGCTTGTTAATTAAATCTTCGAGCTCCGGAGTTATGCGTCCTGCAATATATATGCCGCAAGTATTGGTGCAATATATCTTATTGTGAAAATCAATTATATCCAGAGTGCTTATGCCTCTTATTTCTGATGCTGTGTCGTTATTGGATAGAGGGTGTTTCTCGCCAAATAGGAGCTTGCGATTGGAAAGAGAACTATGAAATTCTACTTTTTCAAGGTCTAATTCTGCTGCACGAGCCATCTTTTCTCGCAGGACAGATGTCGCTTGTTCCGGGAAATTAGGAGAAATGATTGTTTCGGCTAAAATTGGTAATACATTTTCTGTGCGGGAATTTAATGAATGAATAACAATAGAAGAGTGATGAGAGTGGATGTTGCTTTTTATCCATGCCCCGTTGAATTCAAAAGCTTCAGCTATTTCAGCTCCATTATGAAGATTTGTTCCCTCTCTCATCAGATTGGCTGTTAATGAGGCGATAGAAGGATGTTTGGTCTCGCATATTCCGCCATCCCAAATTAGAGAGATGCGATTGACCTCTTGTGATCCGTTGTCCAAAATGGTCAAAGGGATTCCATTGTCAAGAACGATTTTTCTTGGACAAGGAATATTCAACTTACCAAAACCTCTGATTTTGGGAGCAGTTTTTCGGTCTATGTTATTCATTGTTTAGCCTTCTAATGATGAGCAGAGTTTGCGCGCTTCTTCTAAATCTTCGGGAGTATCAATTCCTATGGTTGGGCAATCAGAGATACCAACACGAATTTTGTATCCATTTTGTATCCATCTCAATTGCTCAAGTGATTCAGCAATTTCAAGAGTTGATTGTGGCAGTTTGGTAATTTTATCTAAAGTCGAAGCTTTGTAGGCATACATCCCTATGTGGGTGTAGAATGTTGCATGCTCAAGCCATTCTTGCCATGGATAATTGCGCACATATGGAATAATAGAGCGACTGAAATATATTGCGTTCATGTCGTTATCCATTACTACTTTTGGCGTGTTATTGTCAAAAAGTGCGTCAAAACCTCGTTCAGGATTAAATTTTCTTACCAAAGTTGCAATTTCTGTATCAGGAGAATTGAAACAATTTTTTATCTCAGCGATCTGAGATGGATCAATAAAAGGCTCGTCTCCTTGGATATTGATTATAACATCGGCATCTGAACCAATATTCAGATATGCTTCATAGCAACGATCGGTACCACTACGATGTTCAGTAGAGGTCATAATTACATTCCCTCCAAATGCTTTGACAGCATCTGCAATGCGTTGGTCATCAGTAGCAACATATACATTATCTAATTCTTTTGAAGCTTGTATATAAACTCGCTCAATCATTGATTTTCCGCATATATCTGCAAGAGGCTTACCAGGAAAGCGAGTAGAGGCATATCTTGCCGGAATGATTCCAATAAATTTCAAATTATTCATTATAATTATATTATTTCTTATTTTCGTTAGAGGCATTTAAAAAAGATGGGAGAAGAAATATTCCAATAATCAAATATACATAGTATGTTATTATTCTCCAAAATAATGCTAAAATTATTGCAATACTCATTATGTCGATATATCCTGTTGAGATGAGGTCGCTGTAATAATTAGTGAACAATTCTTCACTCAATCCACTGCCACCGGGTGTGGGACATATTGTTAAAATAAGCCACAATGTAACTTGTCGACACAATATCAGTCCTTGATTTGCTATAGGCGCAAATGCTAATAATAGCGCATTGACAACCATAAAACGAGATAGCCATGATACAAGAGTGGCGGAAAATGCCTTGGTCCACCATGAAAATGGTCGAGTGCTAATCTCTTCAGATGTTGTTACAATGTTTTCTCCGATGTTTGTGATTTTATTTTGCCATCGTTTAAGCCATCTTAGTTTGAAAATACTTGATAATAGATTTTTTACACCAGCGGGTTTTATGAATATACCTATATATAATATGGCTGTCCATATAGTAATAGCAGTATAAGCAATCCAAAATATCCATTTCATTTCTATTCCCCACATTTCAAAATTGTGGAATAGAGAATTAGAGGGTATTATTGTGATGATTATAGGGCATAATAAAACGAAAAGCAATTCATCGAGAAATATCGTAGTCAACATTAAAGCGGTACCTTTGCCTAACTCAATACCCTCTTTTTTCAAAAAAATCATTCCTAATGCGCTTCCGCCTACAGTAGAAGGGGTAATGGCAGATGCAAATTCACACAAGAAAGTTACTTTTATTGCTTGTTTCCATGATAATTGATGGTCGGTTATTTCTCGAAATCGCCATGATAATCCAAAATCGCGTCCAAGCATAAATATCCAAGCAAGGCATATCGCAAAGATTGTAAGTACATCGAAGTTGATTAATTCCCATGTGCCGGGTTTATACTCGGTTATAAACATCCATATAATAACTCCTATACCAATAATTATAGGAATAGCTATTTTATATAATATCGCAACTCGATTTTTCATTGTTTAGTTATTATTTCTATTTGTATTAATCAATGTTGCTATCTCTTGGAGTTGATTTTCATCGGCTATGGCAGAATATGGAATTGTGATGTTGCTATATTTGTTGTTGCCCAACATTAATAGGATATATTTTTCTGTGAATTTTGCCGACCTTATATTTTTAATCTCGATGAACATTGGTTTTGAAACATTTTGCTCTTCCGTATAATTTTCAAAAATAATGTTTATTCCATCATCTTGAAATACTATGTGTTTGTCTTGTATTGATATGCGAGCCTCCGGTGTTAGAGCATAAAAATAATATAGGAATAAGAATAATGGGGGAAGTATTAGAAAAATGGTAATAAAGGCAGTATACAAAAATACGATGTTGTGAATTAGCCCCAATAGTAATTGTATTGCAATGGGAAATGCAATAACCCACCACCAACGACTGAGCCATTGCGACATGATGATTTTCATGTAGTCGCTACTGCTTATCTTATATGTATTAGTCGTTATTTTCAATTTGTAGGTTATAATAGAGCCGTAGTTCTATATATAGGACTACGGCTCTTATTTAGAAAAAATATTTTAGTCGTTTAGCTTGTGAATAACAAGACCTGAACGGAGTTTGGGCTCAAACCATGTGGTTTTGGGAGGCATAATGTTACCGGTATCGGCAATATTTATTAATTGATCCATTGAAACAGGGTATAGAGCAAGAGCCATAGACATTTCTCCACTATCAACACGTTGTTTTAATTCGCCGAGTCCACGAATACCTCCCACAAAGTCGATGCGTTTGTCACTACGCAAGTCGGTAATACCAAGGATATCACGTAAAATCAAGTCAGAAGAGATTGTAACATCGAGGACTCCGATGGGATCAGCATCATTGTAGCGACCTTCACGAGCTGTCAATGAATACCATTGATCATTAAGGTAAAGAGCAAAATTGTGGAGTGATGAAGGAGTATATATATTTTCTCCTTTTGCTTCGACGATGAAATCGTTCTCTAATTTTGCAAGGAATTCTTCGTTTGTCAAGCCATTAAGGTCTTTTACCACGCGATTATAGTCAATGATTTTTAAGTGAGATGCAGGGAAACACACAGCGAGGAAATAATTATATTCTTCATCTCCGGTGTGATTGGGGTTTTGAGTCGCTTTTTCATTCCCTACAAGAGCAGCCGCAGCTGTACGATGGTGACCGTCGGCAATATAGAGGTAAGGTATTTCGCAAAATAATTTTGTTATTTAAGCGAT
>CAZCEB010000085.1:0-7753 GCA_964497305.1 uncultured Muribaculaceae bacterium
AGTATGGTAAATTTGCCTCGTATTGTTATAATTGCTATGATGGCGACATCAATGTTGCCGTCATCATCACAGGAGATGATAGAACACCTTGTGCAACGAGGAGAGACATTCTCGCTAATAGCTAATCGTTATGGCATTACGGAGCAGATGCTTCGTAATGCCAATTCTCATATCGATGAATGTTATACCGGGCTGACATTGCAAATCAATCCTGCCGATATTGAAACAATGCGCAAATATAGAGAGCAGATTGAAGCGGAACGTGCCACCCGAGAGATGCAGTCTCGTTATGATAAGGCATATTCGTTTATGGATGCCGGTAAATATAAAGAAGCTCAAAAGATATTTGATTATATTATAGAAAATTCTCGCCCAGGATCGGCATATGCCTACTATAACAGGGGTGTCTGTAAGTTTAATCGAGAAAAATGGAAAGATGCTGCATCGGATTTTCGTTATGCAACATATTGTAACGATTGCGATGATGATTTGAAAAAACAAAGCGAAGAATTAAATGAAATTGCTTTGAATAATCAAGAAGTCTATGAGCAAAACAGAGCAAGAGCATGGGGTGAAGTATTGAATATGAGTCTGAATACCGCTCAAATGGCAATGAACACTTATGCGGCACAAAAATATTCAACACCAATGCCTCAAACGTATTCGATGTCAACTTCTAATATGGATTATCTTCTGAATCCCTATTATGCCATAGCACAAACAACAGCGCAACAACAATATTTTAATAATGTAAATGCTCAGCTGATATCGACAAGTATTCAGCAGGTAGAAGCTCAATATCAAGCTGAGTATGAGCAGATGCGACAACTAAATCCGTCGTTGACCTATGATCAATTTTTGCAAATGCGTGCTCAAAGTTATGGCTATTCAGAAAATGAAACAGGAAGTTATGATTCAAATATGTCATCAACAAGTTTTGATTACCAAAGTACATATCGAAGATGGGAGAAGCGAGCTGAAGAAATATATAAAACGTTGACAATTGGAGGTAGTCGATCAAGTGGTGATTCCGGGATAAAAGGAACAGTGGGTGATGATATGTTCACAACAGGAGGTAGTTATACTTCATTGAAAATGAATTTTAATAATGCTCAAAAGGAAATGCGACGCGTGCGCAATGAAGCAAGTGCCGCGGGGATTAATATCTCACCTTCTCAGTGGGAAACAGCAACAATTAATTATTAATAAAAATAAAGCAAAATGAGAACGATTAAATTTTTTAGTATGATTTTTTGCCTTGTAACAAGTATGGGTTTTACTTCTTGTGGGGGAGATAGTATAGACCATGATGAGCCTGATACATCTCAAAATGAGAAAATAGTAGGGACACGATGGGATTTGAAAAATTGGGATTATAGTATAGGCGATGAATATATAGGAACACATGATGAGACCTATACTGTTTATTTCCATTCTCTTACAACGGGAGTCCTTTATTATGGCAGAAAAGATTCCTATTCAGATCAAGGGACAACATCAAGCAGAGCTGTCGCTCATTTTAAGTATAGTGTAAATGGAGATTATGTTGATTTGGATTATATTACCGTTCGAATATTGCCAATATATGGATTTAAGATTGATGGAGACCTTTTAGTTAACGATGGATTAGAGTTTACCAAAGGAACTATTACATCTTCTGATAGGGCATGGATAAATACAATTCAAGGAGTAACAGGTGATTGTATATGGTATTCTGATATGCAAAGTTCGTTGTGGATTGTTGGGAATGGGGCTATGGCTGATTATGAATCCTATTCGGTAACTCCATGGGCAAAATCGGGACGAACCCCCGGTAGAGTTATAGTAGAAGATGGCGTTACTGTTATCGGCGCAAATTCTTTTGCCAATGTGTCCATATCAGAGGTTGAAATGCCTGATAAGTCGCTTACCGAGGTGGGGCAATGCGCATTTAGAGGTTCGCTTATAAAAGAAATTTGGATGAGTAATAGTACTACTATTATAGGCAAAGAGGCGTTTGCAAATTGTACAAGTTTGAAAGATATCAATATCCCTGATGAAATTGTAAATATTGAGGATTATGCTTTTTCCGGTTGCACAGCGTTGAATGTGTATACTTTGGATTTTGGAACAAATCTCAGAAATATCGGTCAGTTTGCATTTGAAGGATGCGAAGCGACTAATCTTATATTTGAAGAAGGAGTTGAAAATATCGCCACCGGAGCATTTCTGGGTGATTATTGGGGAAGTATCGATAGAGAATTGTTGTTGCCGAACTCACTTAAAACCATAGGCTCTACAACATTTTCCGGAACATTCAAGAAAATAGTCATTGGATCAGGAATTGAGGAAATAGGCGATAAAGCGTTTATAAGCAGTGTGTCGTCAGGTGAGATGTATGTTAATTTGTCAACTCCTCCAACAGTAGGGAATAATATTATTGTCGAGCGTACAAATTGGTCTTCGGTAGAGAGTCGTTGGACGTTATATGTCCCCAAAGGATGCAAGTCGGCATATTCGGGCAAGTCTCCATGGAATAAATTCAAATCAATTGTAGAGGATGAGACCTTAGAGGGAGGCAATGAAAATGGAAGCGATGACAACGAAGAAGAAAATACCGAATACACCGATCGCGGACAAGATGAAGCAGATGCAAGTAGCTACAAAAGAGGGTCTGTCGCAAGTGGTTTTGCCGGTGGTTCCGGAACATCGACGGACCCATATAGGATTTCCAATGCCGCTGAATTGCGCTATTTTTCTGATGCAGTGAGACAAGGAAATATTTTTAAAAATCAATATGTAGAATTGACGGCAGATATTACCATAAACAGTAATGTCCTAACAAGCTCCGGCGAATTGAATGGCGATGGGAGTGATTTTGAGCCATGGATTCCGATAGGACGCTATGACCCTTCATTTTTCTTTTGTGGAACATTTGATGGGAATAACCATTATATTAGTGGATTATATTGTGATAGACCGCAAGGTGTATATGTAGGGCTATTCGGAAAGTTATATGGAAATGTGAAAAATGTAATTATTAAAGATTCATATTTCAGAGGGAATGGCTCAGTTGGAGGTATTGCAGGATCAACACAACCTAATTATATTGGTACGACAATACCATCTTCCATTAAAGAATATTATCAAACAGAAAAAACAATAAGTATTGTTCATTGTAAAAATGACGCTACTATTGTTGGCAAAACAGGGGGTGGGATTATAGGATATAATACTAACGCAACAAAAATTTCCAAATGATTAAATTCCGGAAATGTAACAGGACAACAGAATGTCGGAGGTATTGTAGGTAAAAGCTCATTTACATCTCCTTCTTGCATAATATCTGATTGTGCAAATTTAGGAACTATAATATCAGAAGTTCAAGCCGGAGGTATATTATGTAATGGTTTCGGAACAAGTATAATTAATTCATTAAATTGGGGATGTGTTAAATCTCCCAATAATACCAGTCCTATTGGCGTTGGTGGAATATGTGGAGTTGCTGGGAAAAGTCAATCAAATAAGATACAAAATTGTGTGAATTATTCTTTGAATATTGAAGGATTAAATCGTTTGGGAACCATAATCGGGTATAATAATGGACTTACAGTATCTAAAAATATATATTTATATAAAAGTGGATTATCAGCAATAGGAGGTAGTAGCTCTAATGGATCTGCATCTTCAAATGTTTCTAAAACGGAAAGTGAGATGAAAAGTCAAGCGACGTTGGATTTGTTGAATAGTAGGGCAGGCTCAAGCTATAGTAAGTGGAAGTTTGGCGAAGATGGTTTTCCTGTATTAGAATGGATGGAATAGATTAAGGGGATACAAAGAAGCGTTCAAATAGATATTCAGATTAAGCGCTTCTTTATTGAGATGGAGATGTTTTTGAATAAAGAGAAAATATAAGTTTAATCAAAATAAATAAAACCCGCGGATTAAGAGAGTCCGCGGGTCTAATATTATTATATATAAAAGATTTATCTTCGAGCAAATGAGTGTTCGAGGTCTTGAGAGATGTTAATCATGAAGTCGCCCATTCTCTCAAGTTGATTTACTATATCCATGTAATAAACGCTTGTTTGGTAGTTCTTAATGTTGTCTTCAATGTCTTCAATTTCTGAATCGCGAAGATAATTTCTGAGGTTGTTGATGCGCTCTTCAGCATTGTAGGCATTAGAAATCTCAATGAGTGAGCCTTTATGAGCTGCTGTGAGGTTGGCAATCATTGTATCGTAGGCATTTTCTACTGCATTAATCATATCATCAAGTTTCTTGAGGGTATCTTGATCAAATGATTTTTTGTGAATATTTCGTCGAGAAAGAATACGGCTGATAGCTTCGCCTGAATCGCCTAAAGATTCAAGTTCGCCAATGATTTTGTACATCGCCTTGATTCTTATAGATGTCTCTTTGCTGATGTCAGAAGAAGAAACAGCATTAAGGAATGCGGCTATTTCATATTCTATGCGGTCAGATATTTCTTCATATTTTACAAGCTTTTGTCGTAGCTCTTCAAATTTGTCAGAATTTGTTTCATGAATGGCATCTTTTGCGTATAAAAGCCCTTTTTTAGAGATTTGGGCAAAGTGGATTATCTCGTTGAACGCTTGTTCGGTGGCAAGTTCGGGAGTGGCAAGAGGTCCAGCCGAAATATATTTGAGTCTAAATATATCCTTTTCTTGGTTTTTAGGCGCTTTAATAATCCAAATAACAGTTTTCTCAATATATTTAATAAACCAAATGAGAATACATGTGTTTATGGTGTTGAATAGAGTGTGCAACATTGAAAGACCATATAGAGCAGCAAATCCGTTGGCTGAATTTGGGGAACTTACCATAAAACCTTCTTCTGCAGGATTTGGGAGACCAAATAGTTCAATAGTTTTTCCTACTAAAGCGAGGAATGGTCGGAAGAATATTAAAGCCCAAATTACCCCGAAAACGTTGAATATGGTGTGAGACATTGCAGCTCTCTTCGCCTGAGTGTTTCCGACAGCTGCCGCAATGTTGGCAGTAATTGTAGTACCGATATTTTCACCGAGCACCATAGCACAAGCCATATCAAACGGAATGAATCCCATGCTTAGCATGATGAGAGTAATGGCCATTGTTGCCGATGATGATTGAAGAACAAGAGTGAGTACTGTGCCAAAAACAAGGAATATCAGTACTGAACTAAATCCATAGCTTGACCATGTTTTTACAAATTCCAATACTTGTGGTGTTTCATTCAAATCGGGAACAGATTCTTTCATAAACGAGAGCCCGAGGAAAAGAAGGCAGAATCCAACAATAAGTTCGCCTATGTTTTGTCTTTGGTTTTTCTTTGAATTGGAGAATAAAAACCCAAATACCATTAAGGGTACAGCAAGGATTGAAATATCGGCTTTAAAACCAAGCCAAGAAACGAGCCATGCAGTTACTGTAGTCCCGATATTGGCACCCATTATGACTCCGATCGCTTGTCCGAGAGATAATAGTCCGGCATTAACAAAGCTGACAACCATTACAGTTGTAGCCGATGATGACTGGATAATTGATGTAATACCCAGACCTGTCATTACCCCTTTAAAAGGATTAGAGGTCATTGCCGATAGAAAACTTCTTAGCTTGTCTCCTGACGCTTTTTGAAGCCCGGAGCTCATTAGGTTCATCCCATATAGGAACATACCCAATGCCCCCAAAAGAGTAAAAATTTGAAAAATTTCCATTGTTAAAATTATTATGTGATTGATATTTTCGTAATTAATAAAAAGTACTCAACGACTTTTCCCGACAAAATAAAAATGCCGAGATTTAATAAGAAAAACAAAGGGAATCCACTAAATAACAAGTTTACCAAAACTAATCAATCTATGAATAGGATTGGTAAAAGAGAAATGAATGATTTGTGGCTTTTTTTGAATGAAATTACTAATTCCGAGACTAATATCCTTTGCGGTTTTTATTAACTCGAAATTATAGCGTTGTGTAGTATTAGACCTCTTTGGAGTATTTTGCACACGCAAAACGTTTGTGGCAGATACTTGACGAGGAAGATTTGTTTCTAAATCAGAAAAAGAATAATCAGAGTAGAAAGCTTCAATCTCGGTGTTTATGTCTTGAACAGAATTAGTCAAAACAACCGAATCAGATTTATCGATGCTATTAATGAAAGCAACCGCAATAATAATGAAAATCAGATATTTTAGCAGATATTTCACTCTCTACAATAAAATTTATGTTACAAATGTAGTAATTATTTATCAGATAACAAATACTAAGGAGCTCATCTTGTCAAAGAATGGTTATAGATTTTTTTAATAAGAGGATAAATTAAAAATATGAGATTGATTTATAATAATGGATAAAAATATATATCTTTGTATTGAATTAACTAAAAGATTATTAATCCTAAATTAAAATATAATGCTTACACAAATAGTTAATGCAAAGGTTCTCACTCCACAAGGTTGGATCGAAAACGGCTCGGTTTTGATGGATGGAAACAAGATCGCTGATGTAATGAAAAATTCTCAACCTGTTGAAGGTGCTGAGATTGTTGATGCAAAAGGAATGGTTGTTGCTCCCGGTGGAATTGAAATACACGTTCATGGAGGTGGTGGACGCGATTTTATGGAAGGAACAGAAGAGGCATTCAAGGTTGCTGTTGATGCGCATTTAAAGCATGGTACAACAAGTATTTTCCCAACATTATCGTCATCTACAGTTCCAATGATTGAGGCTGCAGCAGAGACTTGTACAAAGATAATGAATGAGGATCCAAATACTCCTATCTTGGGTTTGCACCTTGAGGGACATTATTTGAATTTAGCCATGGCGGGTGGTCAGTTGCCTGAAAATATTAAAAATCCTGATCCAGCCGAATATGAGCCAATCATTAATAAATGGCCATGTATCAAGCGTTGGGATGCGGCACCTGAATTGCCCGGAGCAGTAGAATTTGGTAAGTTTATTACATCAAAAGGCGTGTTGGCATCGATTGCACACACACAAGCCGAATATAAAGATGTGAAAGCCGGATGGGAAGCTGGATTTACTCATGCAACACACTTTTATAATGCAATGACCGGAGTTCATAAACGTCGTGAATTTAAGTATGAGGGAACTATTGAAAGTATATATTTGCATGACGACATGACGGTGGAACTTGTTGCAGATGGAATTCATGTGCCACCGGCAATGTTAAGAATGGTATATAAAATTAAAGGTGTTGAACGCACATGTGCAATTACTGATGCATTGGCAGTTGCTGCAAGTGATAGCCAAACAGCATTTGACCCTCGTGTTATAATAGAGGATGGTGTTTGTAAATTGTCTGATCGTTCAGCATTGGCAGGAAGTATTGCTACAATGGACCGCCTAATTCGTACAATGGTTCAACAAGCCGAAATTCCTTTGAATGATGCATTGAGAATGATATCTGAAACTCCGGCAAAAATCATGAAGGTTTATGATCGCAAGGGCTCTATTGAAAAAGGAAAGGATGCCGATTTGATTATCCTTAATGAAAATTTGGACCTTTGTGGAGTGTGGTCAATGGGTAAATTGGTTGAAGGAACTTGCAAATTGTAGAATAATTGCAGTTGTATATAATAAACAGTCCCGGTTTGAAAACAAATCGGGACTATTTTATATAGATATTAGAGGTGGCATAAAAGCATCGGATATATGTTCTATTTTATATCCTGTTTCAGGGTTTCCTATAATGATTATTATATCAAATTGAGGCTCGTGAGGAATGTTATACATTTTTATATAAGCG
>CAZCEB010000086.1:0-7571 GCA_964497305.1 uncultured Muribaculaceae bacterium
GTTGTCCACCGCTACAAGCCACGCTCAACAGCGCAACCACAGCAACACCACTTATTTGAAATAAATTCTTTTTCATGATTATATTGTTTTTATTATCTTCTCGAATCACAAACAAATAAATGAGAATTAATTATCCTGTTCATAATAATATGAATAATCAATACCCTTCATAAACATTTCTCGATCATTGATTTTATCGGTTAAAGCGTTAGTTATTAACTCGCGTATTCTTGTGGGATTAATCACGCTTAAACGCATTGCTTCCATATAGGCGTTCTTGTCAATTTTACTCCAATCAACACATTTTTTTAATGAACGTTTAAGGATTAAATCTAACCAAATTCTTGTGCTTCTGCCGTTACCCTCCATAAATGGGTGGGCAATGTTCATTTCAATATATTTATCTACAATTTCGCCAATAGTATTTTCAGGCATACTCTCTATTTGAGAAAGCGTTTGCCCAAGAAATTGAGATACGGCAAATTGAAATCCACCTTTTGAAATATTCTTTTGGCGTATTTGTCCGGCAAAAGAATATAGCCCGCCAAAAAGATAGGCGTGAATTTGTTGCAAACCTCGTGCAGTACCGACCTCAATAGTTTGCAACAGAGAACTATCCCAAAGTTGATATGCCTTATCTCGGCTTTTGCTGTCTATTTGGTCTTCACCGGTAATTAGCCATTTTGCAAAAGCAATCGCATGTTGACTTGGCACAGCCTCCACAAGGCTAATCATTTCATTTTGAGGCAAACAATCAGTTGAATATCGCTTGCCGTCAGAAGCAACAAGTTTCAGTTGGTTACAACGTGTAACCAACTCATTCCCACTTTTAGCCAAACGATGTTTCATAACTTTCCAATAGTTGCGTGGATTTTTACTATCAGTAAGGACAGCAATAACATCAACGACTGAGAACAACCAACAGTTGCCATTATCGTCCCATGCAGCACGCACTTCCTTATCATTAAAGAAGCGAATGGATATTTTTTGTTGTTGGCTATTCTGTTCCATAAATGTGCAACTAAGTTACACATTTATTTCTAAAACCGATAATTTCCCCTTCAAAAAACCAATTAAAATGCATTAAAAAGCCCTACATCTCCCCTCCCCAATTCTATATTTCATATAAGATTTTCGGATTCAATTCCAAATTTCTTAAAAAAATCACATATTACAATGGTCAATCCCACCTATTCATTAGCATCAACATTACCCCTCAATCCATAAATAAACCTTTTACATAGAAAACTCCTATTCTATAATGAACTGATACCGTACATCTTTTTCTTTTACAAAAAATAAAAAACAATGGAATATCTTTTAGCTATTCAAATAATATACTATTTCCTGAAAAGCGTACGCCTCATCAACTCATTTCTGGAGAAACTCAGCAAAAAGTAACGACAAATAGCATTTCCCATCCTTAATTTATCGCTCATTCACAGCAAAGCCAAGAATCAACAGCTACATCAATGTATGTCTATTGTAAAAGAGATGTGACTTAGATAATTTATAACGTCGCAGAATCATATTTGAAGCAAGGCGTTAAACTACCATCAATTTCGAGTCTATACCATATATTATCTTTTTCAAGAAGTATTCTTCCTTTTCGAGATCTAAGTATTGCTTGTGCGTAACCAAGAATAGGTTGTGATAATTGTATTCCGTGTAAATATTCAGTTTTTGTATTCCTACGTATTAGTTGTACATTCCAAATATCGCATTCTGAATACATTGCAGAAGAATAATTATCTTTTATAACATTTTCCAAGTTGTTAATCACACTAATTACGCCTTTTTTCTCAACAATACAGAAAGTACTATTAGAAATATAAATATTATCATATCCGATATCATTAAGGATATTTTCGGCTAAATCTATGTATTTCCAACAATCATTCTCTTTAACAAAATAAAATCCAGGAGTGTAGTATGCAAACTTAATATCATTATACCATTTTTTAAATAATAAATATCCCTCATTATCTATGAGGTTCTTCAGCCCAGAATCTTCATCAGTTATAACATTTAATGTTTCATAACTTTGTGATAAAAACTCTTTTACTTGTTTTCCGCTTCGATGATAAATACGTCTTGTTTGGTATCGTCCTTCGTCAGGTAGAAGTTCTAAATGTCGTAATTCAGCCTGTTTCCCATCTATAGAATTTGCATATATTATACCTTCATGGAATGAATATGCTACATTATGAGATATATTGCGTAGATTCTTTTCAAAAGATTTTAATAAAAAATTGCCATTCATATCCATTAGATTCCTCTTTCCATTTCTTTTTACTAAGAAATAGCCATTAACCAAAGGATAAACTCGGTCAAACCATTCGTCAGAAAGAATAATTCCATTATTTGAGACAACATTTGCTCTATTGCGATAATCTGCCACCGGAATGCACCCAAATCGGTTTATTAATTCATCTCCGTTATCATCTTCCACTAGATAATAACCCTCCGAAAAATATGTTATATTGCGTACACCTTTTTGAAGTACTTTTCCACCAGATGATTTGAGTATATTATTTAAGGTATGATAATTACCATGACCAAGTGGATCTGGAATGATTTCTAATGGACCAGTATCATTAATTGTTAATTCATCTTTAATAAAAATTTCGTTAGAGACAATTTTACCCCAACCCTTATATGGAACAAAAACGCGTTTTTGGTTATCTAAGAAAGTATCGGCTGATAATTCACTCATAATAACAAAATTTAAAACAAATATGCTAATTCCAATCGTTTAGATTGTCGATGTATTTATCGTAGTTTATTTCTTCGTATGATGTAGTTACTTGTGGGTGTTCGTCCTCCCAATCACTTTTGGCAATCTCTTTCTAAAAGCTCTTACTTTTTCTTTATTTGTTGCCAAATAAAAAAAGAACATCCCCATGAATAATATATACTAAAGTTCAATAAAAGTGAATGGTTCACTATTATTAGAGAATAAATCAATTGAATTAAACTTATTACGAGTTACTTGTATCGCCAATTCTGACATATCAACACCAATCCATTTGCGATTAAGAGAGTTCGCAACTTCTAACGTGGAACCTGAACCACAAAAGCAATCTAACACAATGGAATCAGAATTAGAAGACGCCTCTATGATAAATTTAAGCATATCTTCATTTTTTTGAGTCGGATAATCGGGATATGTAGGATCTTTAAATTCCCATATATCTTGAGCTTTCTTCCCTTTCATCTCATCGGCGTAATTAATTTTACGAGGGTTTCCATTTGCAGACCATTCAATGCGACCAGCCTTGTCAAGTTCTTCTAATTCAGCGATTGAACATCGCCAATGGCGACCAGCTGGAGGCAAAATACCTTTAAAAGGTTTTGCAGTGTCTCCTGATTTAGATTCTCCAGGGGCATGAATAGGAACAGTAGTATATCGTCGTCCATTCTTATCTATCTTAGGATAGCCCTTAATAATGTCATCAGTTGAATATGGAACTCTTGGGTCGTTCCAAATAGGATTTTGACCTTTGGTATAAAAAAGAATCAAATCTTTAATGTTTCCATAACCAATTCTGTCAAAATTTTTAGGATTACATTTTATTCTTGTGATATCATTCCTGAAATTTTTAAATCCAAAGACTTCATCAAGCATAACTTTAACATAGTGCCCAATTTTATAATCAATATGTAAATAGAACGAGCCTTTATCTGAAAGAAGGCGATGAATGAGTAATACTCGCTCCTTCAAAAAAGAAATAAATTCATCTCCCTGTAATGTATCTTTGTATGCAATAATTGAATCGTTGGATTTACTGATAGTAGAAACACGACCATTGTTATCAATAGAGAACGTGCCTCCAGTTGCAAACGGAGGGTCTATATAGACTAAATCAATTTTATTTTCATATCCATTATCTAAAAGCCATTGTAAGGCGTAAAGATTATCGGATTTAATTAAAATATTATTGTCAATCATAATGAATAAAGAAAATCTCTTAAAACTAATGCACTCATAACAGGGATATCACGTTCTGTTATTTTTTTATATTTGCCAGTACCTTCTCCTCTTTTAGGTTTTACATAAAGAACTCCGTCCATAATGCCAATTTTAATTACACCATTACTTGCATTGGTACCTATTGTAGTAATTGCATCATTAAATTGAGCATTCTGATGCCCTCCTTCATCTGAAATAAACTTAGCTTCACCAATAACGTATTTTCCATTAAACCTTGCAATTAAATCAACTCCCTTATCTCGCTTATAACCTAATTTTGTTTGAGCAAAATTTAAAAGAGCGGCATCTGAGCCATCTAATATAGCATTATCATTATTTGACATAAATACATCAAGAGAAACAGGATTTACGCCTAAAACTCCAGAGTTAATCCAACGTCTAAACAAAGGACCCATTTGACGATTGGTTTCTTTCGGCTCTGAACATTTTTCAAAAACTTTATCAAGCCCAAGCTCTCTGATTCGTCCACAAATACGATTAATTGTTTGCGGATTTCGTTTAATTGCAGAAGGATCTTTTCTTAAATAAGGTACATATCCATCTTTTATAGGGAATAAATCTAATTGAAGAAGAGCATTTATAAGAGAAAGATTGTCATTGTTGTTGTATGAAACTTCAATTTGTTCCCATATACACTTGTCAATATCTCTTATAGAATCTGGTTTAAGAGGATATACTTTAAATAACTGATCCAAATAATCTCGTTGGTTTGCTAATTCAATACTAAGTTCTGTAAAATAATTCATACTTAATAGAAATTAAAAAACTCCTCGATAGTTACCGCGAGCCGACCAAAGCTCATAAATTCTATCAAGGAGTTTCTAATATGTCCTACGCCTTTACAGGGCGTTATTTGTTTAGTTTCTCTGGTCTAATACGGTAAGGGTTTGTTATAAAAGCAAAGTTAGTAAAAAATGTTAATATGACCAACCCACGCAAAGATAATATTTTACATGAGCAAAATTTCAACACTGACAAATTAATATTTACAAAAAACAACACACTTTTTGCTCTAAATCAATTTACATTTAAAAGATGTAGTTTTTGTCGCGGCGGAGGTGGATGAAGGCCTCGGCGGCGGGGCATCGGAGTTCAAGTCCGCGGAATTTTTCCATTGGTATGTGCCAGTCTTCATAGAGCGGTGCCATGTTTTGGCTCTCATGGCAATAGCATGCCTTGCGTTTTTGCTCGGCGACGTCGCTGATATCGACATAATCCGTTGGCTGGAACAGTTGCGTCTGAGTTCCACTCATCACCTCAAAGTAGTATAGTTCAAAGTTGTAGTCTAGTCGGCGCCATGCATCATAGACCAACACAGAGCACACACGATGGTCGGGGTGTGAGTCAATGGGCCAATGGGTAAACACGACATCGGGCTTCTCCTTTGCTATTAACTCTCGCATTTCGACATATCGGGCTTTGTTTATCTCGGAAACACCATCAATTTGTGTCATAAACACCGGTCGAGCCTGCAATATTTCACACGCTCGCTTAGCCTCTTGTGTTCTTATGACCGCAGCTTCGTCATGGGATTTGCCGACGATGCCGCCCTCCCCTTTTGTCATATAGACCGACACGACTTCCCACCCTGCTCGTTTGAGCAAAATCATCGTACCTCCACATCCGGTTTCAGGATCATCGGGATGAGCACCTATTATCAGCGCCTTTTTCTTTTTGCTATTTTCCTTTGATTCGCTTGCTAAAGCCTGTGCCCCAAGCATTGATACTCCGGCAACTGCCGCACCTGCCACTTTTAACATCTGACGTCTGTCCATAGTCTTTGATTTAAGTATTACTTTCTTACAAATGTAAGTAAAATATTTTATCTTTGCACAAGATAATTATTACTTCCCATGAGATTTACTACTTACATTTTATTTTATATTCTGATAGCCATTTGTGCAATAAAATCACATGCAGCCACATTCATTGGCGAAAGAACTGATTTCCGAGACGAAACAATTTATTTTGTCATGACAACTCGCTTCTATGATGGAGATCCCGGCAACAACACTCAATGTTGGGACAATCAAGAGCGAAATCAAGGGGACCCGGCTTGGCGTGGCGATTTCAAAGGTCTGATTGAAAAGCTCGATTACATAAAGGCTCTGGGGTTTACCTCGGTGTGGATTACTCCTGTTGTTGAAAATGCATCAGGATATGACTATCATGGCTACCATGCCTTGAATTTCAGTAAGGTGGACAAGCGATATGAGAGTGAAGATGTGTCGTTCCAATCTCTCATCGATGCAGCCCATGAGCGTGGAATGAAAATCATTCTTGACATTGTGCTTAATCACACCGGCAACTTTGGTGAAGAAAATCTGTGCAAATTATTCACTCGCGATTGGACTAAGAACCAAGCAACCCTCACTGATTGTATGCTCCCTTTGACACAATCTCAAGGTGGGAAACTACCCGATAATTATGAGTCAATGACCGGTGGAGATCAATACCAAGCTCGATTGGCTCAAATGAAAAACACCGATGGGCAGAATCATGACGTAAACAACTATTGGCACCATGTGGGAAATGAATGGAATTGGGACGACTATTCTCGTTGGTATGGTCAGATTGCCGGTGATTGCGTTGATTTGAATACTGAAAATCCTTTTGTATCAAATTATCTCGTGAAATGTTACGGAGAATTCATCAAAATGGGGGTTGATGGGTTTCGCATAGACACATCGGGACACATCTCTCGACTAACATTCAACAAGGCTTTTATTCCTCAATTTACTGCATTAGCCGAACAATATAAAGAAAAACGCAATGGCGGTCCGTTTTTCATGTATGGCGAGGTGTGTGCAAGAGATCGCAATGTAACCTATCGCAATCACGAAAACTGCTCACCCTATTTCTATACATGGAAAGAATCAAAAAGCTATGCATGGGACGATAGCGAAACCTCATGGAACGGAATTGTAGTAACTGAAGGGACAAAAGGCTCTCACACAAATATTACATCAGTTGATGCACAGGGAGTTGACTACCAAGATGATTACGGCATGCCCACATCTACCAACGCGTTCCTTAATGGAAACAACTATCACACTCCCGACCATAGTCTCCACTCCAACTTTAATGTAATAGACTTCCCTATGCATTGGAATTTCCGCAGTGCAGCCGAAGCATGGAGTGTGAAATGTGGCGATAATCTTTATAATGACGCAACTTACAACGTGGTTTATGTTGATTCTCACGACTATGCTCCCGATGGAGCTCCCGAAAGCACTCGTTTCAACCAATCACAGGACACATGGGCAGAAAATTTATCATTAATGTTCACCTTCCGAGGCATTCCTTGTGTGTATTATGGCTCAGAAATAGAATTCCGCAAAGGTAGTGTAATAGATAATGGTCCGAATATAGCACTTCGTGAAACCGGACGTGCTTATTTTGGTGGCTATATAAAAGGGGACGTCAATGTAACTGACTTTGCCCAATACTCTAATGCAGAAGGTAATATCGCTACAACTCTTTCTCACCCATTAGCCATACACATTCAACGCCTAAACCAAATACGCGCAGCCGTTCCGGCTCTTCGCAAAGGTCAATATAGCACCGACGGTTGCTC
>CAZCEB010000087.1:0-7452 GCA_964497305.1 uncultured Muribaculaceae bacterium
GATATTCAACTTCATGAATTCCCAAGACCATGCTCTTCAACGGTAGCTTAAATTCTGTAAACTTTCCCACGATATGTCAGTTGAAAAACTCCGCAAAGTTAGGCATAATCTTCAAGATTATCAACTTTTAGACAAATTATTTCATTTTACATATGATAATATTATGTTTTAGAACATATTTTATCCTATTTTCTTTGCACAACACCAATTATCCATTTCGTCATATCTTCCAATACTTTAGGAGAGAAAGTCTGACTTATTGCCCCATAACCCATACTCTGTTCATAAGATGGGACTTCTTGAAACATATGATTAACTTTTGCATAACTTTTTATTTCTGCTTTTGGATATATCGACTTCAATGCGTCTAAATTTTGCCGAGCATTTACCTGCGCATCCCACTCTCCGTTTAACGCCAATACAGGACATTTCATCTGCCTAATATACTCTTCGGGATTTAGGCGAATAAATGAAGTATACCATGGAGAGGTCATCATCTTTATCTGTTGGGGACCATCAGCAATTCCTGCCTCCGTCATGATTTCGGCCAATTTTAAAGTAAGAGCATCTTTTTCCCGAATAGTATCTATTGCATCAAAAATAGAAACTATACTTTGTTCTATTTCTTCAGTCAATTGCTGTCCGGATAGTTCAGCAATCATTCTGTTTTGCGTTACCATCAAATCTCTTCCTCTAACTACACATCCGGCAAGAGACACAACAAATGCAATATCATCTGACCGCTCAGCAGCACAGATAAAAGCTATTGTACCTCCCTCACTATGCCCTATTACGCCTATGCGCGTACTATCAATCTCCGATTGTGTTCTTAGAAAATCAATTGCAGCAATTGCATCTTTAGAATAATCCAAAGTTGTATCATTAGGACCGCCTTTTGATGAGCCACCAACACCTCGGTCATCATAACGCAATACGGCAAAACCGGCTCGTGTGAGATAATCAGCAATAACGGCAAATGGCTTGTGTCCCATTATCTCTTCATCTCTATTCTGCGCTCCACTTCCCGACACTAAAACAACTGCCGGATAACGGCTACCCCATAGAGGTATTGTCAGCGTTCCTGCAAGAGTTACATCATCATGACCAAATGTCACTTCCCGACTATTATATACAAATGGAGGTTTGGGTTCTTGTGGTCGATACAGTTTACACGCATCTTCAGTAGTGCGAGTTAACAACAACGGAATAGTTATCCCTTGTTTGAAAACACCTCTTATCGCATTACCATCCTGTTCAAACACACCGGCAAAAGTCGCTTGTAACAAAGGCATGCGTATCTTTACACTATCACCTTTAACTTCTATACTTTCACATGGTATATCTTTTGCCCCTTGTGCCGGAGAATCAAGTGTCGCCGACAAATTCCCTTCTTTTTCCAATACATGAAAAACAATTGGCAATGACATCACATCTCCTTTCCAATAACCTACTACATCATAAGCTAAAGCAGTCAATACAAATATCCCAAATACAAACAGCAATAAATATCTTTTCATAAGTTTCTATTTATCAAAATCAAAGAACTCTTTTGAAGCCCAATTAACCGCAAGACAACTCACAAGCATAGGATAAGCTACTATTGCCATAGCCACTATAGCTACCGAAGATTGCAAATAAAAATCTTTTATCAGATAACTCGCAATCAAAATCACATAAAACAGTATATGACTTAATTTTACAGAAAGGCTTATCCACGCACCAATTACAAATGCTACTTGCCCCATAGTATAAAAACTTAACGCTAACAACACATGACGAGGGGACAACTGAAAGTTCCACAAAACTCCTCCTATTAAAAAAGAAACAGCCGTAAGCACAAGACCACTTTTAGCCAAAATTCCAAGCATCAATTTCTTTTTAAGCAACAGACCTATTGTATAAATCAGCATCAAACCACACAATACAGTCATCAAATACATTGCATATCTCTCTGCCTCAATAGATTGGAATGACATATACACAACAAAGTTCGCCGCCATAAACACAATCGGCACAAAACTATACACAATCATAGCATTACGCATCTGCTTGATTATGCTTACGCTTTCAATATATTTCTTTATCTTTTCGGTCATATTCTATTTTTCTAAGTCGGAGAGGATGGAGCGGAGTTCTTCGTCGGTAGCAGTCAATCGTGAACGACAATCTTTGAGTAGTTCTGTCGCACGACGAGTGTATGCTGCCAATTGGTCTATATCACAATCTTCGCCTTGCATCATGCGCAATATTGACTCAAGTTCTGCTACTGCTTGAGCATATGTCATATCATTTATTGGAGTAAAAACCGGTTGATTTGCCATTTTCGTTATATTTTTAATTATTTATAGTTGATTTTATTATTCCATCGGCAAGCGTAGTTTCCAAAGTAGCATTTTGTGGGATTTGCGATACCGACGAAACTACATGTCCATTTATTCTTGTTATTGAATATCCTCTGTGCAAAGTCGCTTGGGGAGATATTGCATCAAGCAACTCCGATATTGCATCAAGGCGCGTCCTTTTTCGCTCAATCACTATTTTTGTAGTAGCCTCTACTATCTCCTTAACATGATTTAATCGAGCAAGTTCGGGTGTAATTCTACGAGAGCCTATTGATGCCAAAGACAATAGATGGGATTGTATTTTAGATTTATTACGTTGAACAACAGCATCGGCGATAGATTGAATCAGTCCTTCCATATAAGACATGCGTTCTTTACACCCTGCCAATCGGTCGGCAACTGTTTGCAAAATATCTGTTCCTATACGTCTCAATGCATCCAATGCATTTAACCCACGAGCGATAAGCCATTCAGCTGCAGCCGTAGGTGTCTTTACCCTCATATTTGCCACATAATCCAATATTGTTACATCCCTTTCATGCCCTATCCCCACGATAATAGGCAATGGAAATTGTGCTACATGTGCAGCAAGCTCATAGTTTTCAAATGCAACAAGATCTGACGTTGCTCCACCACCTCGAATTATAACTACACCATCCCATTCTTCTGAATGTGAGGCTATCTGCTCAAGCGCGGCAATTATTGTCTCAGGTGCACGATCTCCTTGCATTACTGCGGGAAAGAGCTTTATTTTAAACCTCAATCGTGCTTGGTTACTATATAATTGACTTATAAAATCACCATATCCGGCAGCTCCGGGTGCTGAAATCACAGCAATGCGTTGTGGCACCGCTGTCCACTCCAACGAACGATTCATTTCGAGAATTCCTTCTCGCCTTAATCTATCAAGCATTTCACGGCGACGGCGCAATAAATCACCCATCGTATATTCCGGATTTACAGCACTTATAACAAGAGAGATTCCATAAACAGGATGCATCGTTACCGATACTTGGACCATTACCTTTATTCCGGTTGCAAAACGCTGACCTGTAGCAGCATAAAATTGAGACTCTATGCGTGGATATAAATTTGCCCATATCATGGCACGAGCTTTTGCCAACGTTGTTCCACGTTCTGGATCCTTTTGCAATAGCTCCATATAACAATGACCGCCTCTCACAGCGACATCACTCAACTCTGCCATAATCCACACATTCTGTGTAGATGGTACCATAATAAGCGATGAAATGCGCTTGTTTAGTTCTAACAGAGTCAAAGCTTCATTTGCCATAATTACTTAATCAATTTAAATTGCTTGCCAGTCCAACGATATTTCAATTGAGGAAGGAAACTTGATTTCACCGTTTCAAATGTTTCCTCTGACAGTATCTGCTTGATATTATTTTTTAATATCAATTCATCATTCATTGCATCATATACACATTCTACAAGCAAGAACGAAATCGTTGATTCTATTTCTTTTATATTTTTCTTACCCTTTGGAGTAAGCCAATCTTTCAATTCCGGCTCATTAAAATATCGAAAATCTACTTTTTCCCAATCGGGCGTATAGAATGTAATCTTGCTATCGGCTGTCGGGGTTTTAACGGTCTCAATCAGAGCTATTATTTCTGCTCCATTCTTCTGATAAAGAATAGAAATCTGATAACTTGATGCCGCGCTCATCTCAAATTGTAAATCATTAATCTTTATTGATGTAACACGCGAATTTCCCGACAACTTATTTTTTGACGCAGTCTCTGAGCCACTATTATAGTAATCAATCATATCAAGTCGAGTATTCTTATTGAGCAAAGGAAATACCGACTCAGGAGCCGACACAAATGCCTGCTCGGCTGTAATTGCATCGACATTCATAGAAAAGAAGCCGATAATCAACATTATAAATAATATTATTTGTCTCATAATTTTATCGTCTGTTTCTATCTCTTCGACGAGCACCTCTTCTATCACCCTTTCCTCTCTTTTGATGCTTCCCAAATTCTCGCTCATCATTTGACACAGCTTCACGATTGCGACGAGCAGCCACTCGGGCATAATCCTTTTCTGGAGAAGCAACCTCTGAATATAATCGTTTGCCCATAAAATCAGCCCCTTTAAGAGAGCCGACTACACGTGCAGTATCACCCTTTTTAACATCAAAAAGAGAATAATTAGGTAACAAGTCAATGCGTCCTACCTCTACTCTCGCTCCTTGCACATTGTGATTCAGCAACTCAATGAGATTGCCGGCATAGAATCCATCAGCTTTTCCCACATTGATATAGATGCGCGCCATACCCTTCTCAGCTGTTCGGCGGTCTTTTTCTTTATTTGTACGAGGCTTATTATCTTTTTCTTTTGCTTTCTTATCTTTGCGTTCCTCTACAAAATCAATATTAGGAGCATCTTTATAATAATCAAGCAATCGGTTAAACTCAAGAGACAACACTCGTTTAAGCAAATCTTCACCACTGAGCCATTCAAGTTTGCGACTCACTCCATGAAAATATTTTCCAATTTCTTCTTCATTTACATCGACTCGCTCCAATCTGTCGGCAAGATTATATAATTGTTTTTCAATGATGTGCTGAGGCGACGGGACTTCTTTACGCTCAAAAGTCTTACCGATTTTCTTCTCTATTTCACGCATACGTCCCTTTTCACGAGAGTGGATAATCGCAATCGACACACCTGTTTTTCCGGCACGACCGGTACGCCCTGAGCGATGAGTATAAACTGCTGTATCGTCAGGCAAACCATAATTAATGACATGAGTCAGATTATCAACATCAAGACCACGCGCTGCAACATCAGTAGCCACAAGGATTGACAACACTTTATCTCGAAATTTCTTCATAACCATGTCGCGTTGCTGTTGGGACAAATCACCATGCAACGAATCGGCATTGTAGCCATCGGCTAGGAGATTATCGGCAATTTCCTGAGTATCACGACGAGTGCGACAAAACACAATCCCATATATATTGGGATTATTATCGGCAATGCGTTTCAATGCGAGGTATTTATCATTGGCCTTAACCATATAATATACATGCTTCACATTTGCAGCACCCTCATTGCGTGTTCCGACAACAATTTCCACCGGATTGTGCATATATTTCTTTGCTATCTTTGCGATTTCTTGAGGCATCGTAGCTGAGAACATCAACATTTTGCGCTGTTCAGGCAAGTGCGACAATATCTCATCTATAGAATCCAGAAATCCCATGTTTAGCATTTCATCGGCTTCATCAAGGATTACTGTGTGTACATTGTCAAGATGTACAACACCTCGATTTATTAAGTCAATTAATCTACCCGGAGTGGCAACGATAATGTGCACTCCCTTACGCAAACTGCGTATCTGGCTCTCGATACTTGAACCACCATAGACCGGAAGGACCTTCAGATTAGGAATATATTTTGAAAAATCGGCTAAATCTCCTCCTATCTGCAAACACAATTCACGTGTAGGAGACAAAATCAATGCCTGCGGAACTATATTAGCCGTATCGGTGCGTTGTAATACCGGCAAACCAAATGCTGCTGTTTTTCCAGTCCCTGTTTGTGCAAGTGCCACAACATCACCATCCTCGTTAAGTAGGTGGGGAATAACTTTCTCTTGTACCGGCATAGGTGCCTCAAAACCAAGCTCGGTTATCGCCATCAACAAGTCATCCCTAACTCCTAACTCTTCAAAACTTCTCATATATACAGATTTATCCAATTTATAGTACAAAGATACAACACGCCACCGAAACATAACGTCTCAACAGCTCCTTTTTACAATAATTTTAATCAATGGATATTTAAACACTTAATTTTGTTGCAATAGGGATTTCAATGCGGAACGTTGTTCCAAGCCCCGGCTCCGATGAACGCACATAGATTTTCCCGGAATGATATTGTTCAATAATACGTTTGGCAAGCGTCAGCCCAAGTCCCCAACCTCGTTTCTTAGTAGTATATCCCGGGTTGAATATCGTCTTGAAATTTTTGCGCGAAATACCTTTACCGGTATCAGCAACTTCTACAAATGCCATTCCCCGTTCCTCTCCTGTTGTTACAATAATTGAGCCCGAGCCTTCCATTGCATCAACAGCATTTTTAATCAGATTTTCCATAACCCATTCAAACAATGGAGCTGACAGTTTTACCAACAAATTGTCGCTACTTAAATTTCTTGTCAACGAGATGCGTGATGAAATGCGTGATGACATATAGGATGATGAACGTTCAACAACATTATTTAAGTCATCTTGCTCCATCTGAGGTTTCGAGCCTATCTTTGAAAAGCGCGATGCAATAGTGCTTAATCGTTGTACATCTTTGTTCATCTCTCCCACCGTCTCGGTATCAACTCCAAGACTTTCAAGCAATTCCATCCATGCCATCAGTGATGATATAGGCGTTCCAAGCTGATGTGCCGTTTCTTTTGACAATCCCACCCACACTTTATTTTGTTCAGCCTTTTTGGTTGACAACACAGCAAAATAGACAACCGCAATAAAAGCGAGCATAACAAGCAACTGAATATAAGGATAATAGCTCAATCGTTTCAACAATTTTGAGTCCTCATAATAAAGATACTGTTTGAAATCATCGGTGATGGGCATCTCAATGACATTTTCAGTCTTGCGCAAATCGGCGAGACGATCTTTCAAGAATGCTTCATTTACTACCGATAATGGAAATCTATTTATTGAATCGACAGGCTCCGGAAGATTAAAATTTCTATGATCAATGATATTTCCATCTTCATCGGTCAGAAGTACAGGGATTGTGCGATTGCGTTCAATAATACTAAAAGGGAAATCAGCGCTACCACTACCATCGCCAAGTGCCGAATTTATCATCTCTTTTGTCGCATCGGCCCATATCTGCATACGATCACGTTCCTGCTCCGATAGATCCTTCACAAGATTGTTTGACACATACAAAAAGATAAAGACAACAGCAATTGAGATTATCAAAAAGATAACCTTTCCATATCGCCGTCTGTCATAAATATTTGCCATACCTATTTAACGCTAAATCCCAAGATATATTTTATTTATAATCTTCGTAAATGTATTGTGCGACGGCATCTGTTGCATTATCTCCG
>CAZCEB010000088.1:0-7449 GCA_964497305.1 uncultured Muribaculaceae bacterium
TCAAAAAGCCCTCTGCATCAATTGATACAGAGGGCTTCGGAGTATTTATAATATTTTTATACTATTTTTTTATTCCATCTCTTTCCAATAAAGCATCAATTGTTGCATCTTGACCACGGAAACGACGATAAAGTTCAGCCGGATGCTCTGTTCCTCCCTTCATCAAAATATTTGTACGGAATGAATCAGCCGAAGCTTTATCATAAATGCCATTTTTCAAAAATACAGAGAAAGCATCGGCATCAAGCACTTCTGCCCATTTGTAACTATAGTAACCTGCAGCATATCCACCTGAGAATATATGATTAAACTGCGGAGAGAACAAACAACCATCTACGATAGGAAACATTTGTACCGATTCTGATGCTTTTGTCTCAAATTCAACAGCATTTTCAACAGGAGCTGTAACTGTGTGCCAAGCCATATCCACCAGTCCGAAATTTAATTGGCGTAAACATGCATAAGCAACACCATATTGAGACGAGGAGATAACCTTGTCTACAAGCTCTTGAGGAATAGACTCGCCTGTTTCATAATGTTTTGCAAAACCATCCAAAAATTCTTTTTGAGTTAAGAAGTTTTCGTTAAATTGAGATGGTAATTCAACAAAATCACGATATACCGCTGTTCCTGACAATGATGAATATTTAGTATTTGCAAGTAATCCATGAAGAGCATGTCCAAACTCATGCAAAAAAGTTTCCACTTCATAGAATGTCAAAAGCGAAGGCTTGCTACCTGTGGGTTTTGTGAAGTTCATCACGATAGAAACATGTGGACGTATATTTTCACCTTCGGCTGAGATTGATTGATCTTTAAATCCTGTCATCCATGCACCCGGGCGTTTGCTTTCTCGAGGGAAGAAATCAGTATATATCATTCCTATATATTTACCCACAGAATCAGTTACTTCAAATGCTGTTACATCAGGATGATAAACCTCAACTTCTTCAGATTTTGTAAAATTAATACCATAAAGTTTTGTAGCAAGACCAAACACTCCGTCTATAACATTATTCAATTCAAAATATGGACGAAGTTCTTCTTCGTTATAGCTGTATTTTTGATTTTTAAGTTTATTTGAATAATAGCTATAATCCCATGCATTAAGTGTTACAGGTTTACCTTCAAGTTCCGATGCATATTTTGCAATTTCATCAAACTCTGCCAATTGAGCCGGGCGATAAGCATCACGCAAGCTATTCAACAGATTGTAAACATTTTCAGGCGTTTCAGCCATAGTTCGTTCCAAACTATATGCGGCATAGGTGTCTTTACCAAACAAATTGGCAATTTGGCGTCTAATATCTACAATGCGTTTCATTACATCAACATTAGAAAACTCTCCTTGTTGATTGCGACCATTGTATAATCTATACATCTTTTCGCGCAAATCTCCACGAGAAGAATATTTCATAAATGCCATATATGTAGGTTGAGCTAAAGTGAACAAATATTCTCCATCACGACCTTTTTCTTTGGCTGCAAGCGCAGCTGCCTCAACCGAGCTTTCGGGTAGTCCGTCAAGATCATCTTTTGTCAACCATATTTCATATGTGTTCAACTCTTTAAGTACATTTTGACCAAAACGAGTTGTCAATTCCGACAATTCCGCCGACAATTTACGATATGTTTCTCTATCCTCTCCCTGCAACAGCGCACCGGAACGAGCAAAAGAATCATATGTGCGTTGTAACAACATTTGATCTTCAACATCAAGATTTAGTGAATCTTTCATGTCATACACCTCTTTTATGCGTTGCCACAATCCTTCATTAAGAGAAATATTTGTTGAATGTTCCGATAATTTAGCCGATACACGCATTGAAATCTCCATCAATTCATCATCACTCAATGCCGATGTCAGTGGATAGAATACATTCAACACTCGAGACAACAATTCGCTGCTATTTTCAAGCGCAACAATCGTATTTTCAAATGTTGGTCGAGAACGTTGAAATACAATTGCATCAATTGCTTGATTTTGCAATATCATGCCACTATCAATTGCCTCTTCATAATGGCAATTTTTTATTGCACTAAACGGAGCTGTTCCGTGGGGAGTTTCAAACTCTTTAAAGAAGGGATTTTCATTCGTCTGCTTTTCCATACAAGCTGTTAATCCAAGAGTTATAAATGTTAATACTGCAAAAACTACTTTTTTCATAAATATTTATGTGATAATAATTATTTCTATCGCAAAGATACGACATTAAGTGACGCTGTCAAAATCAATCAATTAATGAATACTGAACAGCATCAATTATAAAAGGGACAATGAGTGTATCAATACCCATTTTATCAAAATACTGAGTATCAGCATCAATCGCTTTTATAAAATTCGGTACGTTATTGTTGTCTAATATTATACTTTTTTTATAAGCCTCAACTGCACTTTTATAATTACCCATTGCAAGATTGAGATGACCCATATTTAAATAATCTGTTGATTTAGGACTATTTCCAATTATTTTATTATAATACACCTCACTCTGCTCGTAATCTTTAGATAGCAAAGAACTCCAAGCTATAGGTCGCCATGCCCGTGTTGACTTTTCGTCAAGAAATTCAACCTTATAGTAATACTTTAACGCTTCTTCATATCGTCCTTGTTCTAAATAGCAATGTCCTATGTTCATTGCGACAGATAGATTTTCAAAATCACTATCTTCTACTCGTTTATAATAATCTAAAGCACTTGTAATATTCCCCAATAATTTATGGCAATAAGCAATATGTCGCAACGTCCACACATTATCAGAATTCAACAATTCCGACTGTTCATAATAGGTCAATGCATCTGATATTTGACCTTGTTGTTGCATTGCATACCCCATCTTTTGAAACAACTGTGCCGATGGAGGCATCTTTTGTGATAAAACATCAAATATCTTAAATGCCTCTTTAAAGTACTTGCGTTTAAAATAGAATTCGCCTACCAACGACAAAAATTCAGCATCGGAAAATTCATCTGAAAGAATCCTTATATCAGAAATATCTCTTATGCTCTTAAAAGGGTCTTCAAAATCTTCTTTATTTCTATACAATTTAAAGAAACGATAAATATCTTGAATATATTTATTTGCGCTATTTTCTCGTGCTTTATCGGCTGCAAATATATCGGCATTACGTAATTCTGCTATATTCACATTTTGTTCATCCAATTGAGACATCATCATTGCACGCTGCGACTCAGGGATAGACCTCATTGTTAAAGCAAATGAATACTTATCAGAATTACACATGAATGGGGATGATGAAATCAATTCACCCACAACACTATCATTTCTGCCAAGCGCACTCACGACCTCACTATGTTCTACATAAAATGGTAAAAACCAATTTGCCACCTTTGAGAAAAACGGATAGGACTTTAATTGTGCAAATGTACTCATGAATACATCGCTACCCTCCTGCTGTAATTCTGTCAGTTCTCGCATTTTATCAGCAATACCTGAATTTTCGATAATTTCCTGCCATTCCGGATTTTCATCCATTGAGGAAATATCGATTATTTCCATATTGTTTTTTATCTTTTTAGATAAATCAGGACGAAGTTTCATCATTTCAGGCAACAATTCATCTTGCATCTTGCGACTCACTCGCTCTGTATCACACGACTTAACAAGTTGCATATAAACCATTTTCACATCTTTATGCCATTGTGGCTTATCTCTGAGTGCAACAATTTGATTAAGCAATTTTTTTTCGTTCAACCTATCGTGATACTTTATAAGTGAAATAACAACCGCACACAATGCATTAACGGCAACCTTTTCATTGCCATTCTGATATGCTCCTAATAATATTTTTAATCGAGCCTCATCATAGAACATCAGCAATCCTAAAAACAAAGCAGAGACTAATAACTGTTTAAAATAAATAGGATATACTTGAGACTCCAATGCTTCAGAAATTGCAACTTCATCCTCTACTGATAGCGGATAAGTTACCCATATTTTGTCAAATATATCAATTGCAAGGGATTCATTTGCCAACACCTTTTCTTGTTTGTTCACCTTCTCTATCCCCGCATCGACAACCTCATTGAACATTGACAACTCATTGCATTTTTCGGCATATTCAGCAAACATTTGAGCAATTGTTACACCTCGTTGCATCTCTTTAAAACGCAACGTTGAGAAATATATCGATGTTGATTGCTCTTTCTTCAGAGTCTCTCTTATTATCACATCAAGAATTTGGTATATCGATGACACAATTCCTGTATATACAGTCTCTCTGTTAGGATCTTCAATGCCATCAATAGAATACTTCAACATCATCAAATAGGATTCCTCTACACGTCGTATATTTTCATTTAAATCCCATAAATTCAATGGTTCAGCCAATGGTTTTAACATTTTAAATGTATCATTCAATCTACGCGATTTAAGACACTTTACAATCCTATCTCTGATATTATTAAGTTCTTTTCTTGTCATATTAATTATTACAAATAACTTTATCTTTTGCAATAATAGCAAAATATATGCCAAAAATCACTACCTTTGTGCAAGAAATTTCGCCACAATGAAATTTTAATGGAGTGATGCAAGAGTGGTTGAATTGGCTCGCCTGGAAAGCGAGTATACGCCAAAAGCGTATCGGGGGTTCGAATCCCCCTCACTCCGCTTTTATATTTAGATTAGATATCCATTTTAGATAGTCGGGATAATTTTTCAATCGTTCTTTATAGGGTATCTTCACTGCAATCTCAAACAAATTGTCTCGTTGCCGTTCGTTTATACTCATTTGTTCAACATTCATTTTCAACAAATGCCCTATTGTTGCTTCACAATAGCCATAATTCCCGGCTTCACTTTTTGTCAACATAGCCAAAGCGGTAAATAATAAATAACCATATATGTGATTTGAAACAAGTTCCTCTTTTGTTTTGTTTTCATCGGGTAGTGAGGTTATATAAAGAGTAGCAATACCATCATAAGCCTTTCCTATAGCTTCGGAATCACCTTTTCGCGATATCTCCTCAAGGTTTTTCAATTTGCTTTCCATCCCCCTCAAGTTTATAATGCTGAACACTTGCCATCCAAGCAATACAGATGTCAGCAAACCCAAAACGCCAACAAGAATCCCCATCCAATCAATCGTTATAGGCTCGATGCGACATATCGCAACAATAAACGATGTTACACTCATTACAACTGCAATCATCGCAATTACGAAAGGCTGAGTAACCGTTAATTTTCCCATAATTTAGTTGCTTTTTAATAAAAACAATTAGAATATATAATTCGTTCAACCATAAATTACCTATGACCAAATTTCTATTTAAAATAAATGAAATATCACTTTGAATTGCGGTGGGTTTGCTGTATCTTTGTAGGCTGATGAACGAGGATAAGATAAAACAATCGGTCAGAAACACATTTACAGAGTATCTGCACAGCAAAAAACTGCGCAAAACTCCTGAACGTTATGCCATACTTGACAAAGTATTTGACATGACCGATCATTTTTATATTGAATCGTTATACACGGCATTAGAAAGTGAGGCTTATCATGTGAGTCGCGCAACGGTTTATAATACAATCGAGCTGTTGATTGATTGTGGGCTTGTTCGCCGCCATCAATTTAACAATCAGCCGGCACAATATGAAAAAATCACCGGAATAGGAAACAATCATCATCATTTGATATGTACACAATGTGGAAAAATCAAAGAAGTAAAAGATCCTGAATTAATGAAGATGATGAATGCTCGCCGATATCCCACATTCCATACTGCATATTTTGCAATATATGTTTATGGAGTGTGTTCACGATGTCAAAGAAAGAACAAAAAGAAAAAATAATTATAAACTGACTAAATAAACAATTAACCAATCATGAAAATTGATGTTTTACTCGGTCTCCAATGGGGAGATGAAGGTAAAGGAAAAGTTGTTGACGTGTTAACACCACGCTACGATGCTGTCGCTCGTTTTCAAGGTGGTCCAAATGCCGGACACACACTTGAATTTGAAGGCAAAAAGTATGTATTGCGTTCTATCCCTTCAGGAATTTTCCAACATGGACAAGTCAATATTATTGGCAACGGAGTTGTACTCGACCCTGTTTTATTCCAAGAAGAGGCTGAAGCGCTCGAAAAAAGCGGAATTGCACTTAAAGAGATTTTAAAAATTTCTAAGAAAGTACATCTCATTATGCCTACACATCGCCTTCTCGACGCGGCTAATGAAAAAGCTAAAGGTGGTGCTAAAATAGGCACAACAGGAAAAGGTATAGGTCCTACATATACCGACAAGATAAGCCGTAATGGTTTACGACTCGGAGATGTATTTCATGATTTTGAGACAAAATATACTAACGCTCGCAACAAACACATCGCCACACTCAAATCAATGGGCGAAAATCCGGTATATGAAGAATTGGAACAACGATGGCTCAAAGCAATTGAATATATCAAGGGATATGACATCGTTGATAGCGAATATCTGATAAATGGATTGTTGCGTGAAGGCAAATCTATTCTTTGCGAAGGTGCTCAAGGAACACTTCTTGATGTGGATTTCGGCTCTTACCCATTTGTAACATCATCTAACACAATCTGCGCAGGTGCATGTTCAGGGTTGGGTGTTGCGCCTAATAAAATTGGCGAAGTATTTGGTATCTTCAAAGCCTATTGTACACGCGTGGGTAGCGGACCATTCCCAACTGAATTATTTGACGAAACAGGAAAACGCATCCGCGATCTCGGTCATGAATATGGTGCTGTAACAGGGCGTGAACGCCGTTGTGGATGGATTGACCTTGTTGCTCTTAAATATTCTATTATGATTAATGGCGTTACTCAATTAATCATGATGAAGAGTGATGTTCTTGATGATTTTGATGAAATCAAGGCTTGTGTCGCTTACAAAATAAATGGAGAAGAAACTACTCAATTCCCATTCTCCATTGACGAAAATACAATTGAGCCGGTATATGTAACTCTTCCAGGATGGAAAACTGACATGACTCGATTTAAAAGTGAAAGCGAATTCCCTCAAGCTTTTTCGGAATATGTAAAATTCCTTGAGAAAGAACTCGAAACTCCTATTACAATCATTTCAATAGGTCCTGACCGAGAACAAACAATCGAACGTAACAAATAATCTAACCCTCAATAATTATGGCAAAGGTTAAACCGTTTAAGGGCGTACGTCCTCCTCGCGAAATGGTTACTGAAGTAGCATCTCGCCCCTATGACGTATTAAATTCTGAAGAAGCTCGTTCTGAAGCTGAAGGTAATCCCAAATCATTATACCATATCATCAAACCTGAAATAGATTTTGCTCCCGGGACAGATGAACACGATCCATGTGTATATGATCGTGCAGTTGAAAATTTCAATGCATTCCAACAAAACGGATGGCTTGTTCAAGACAACGAGGAGCATTATTATATATATGCACAAACAATGGATGGTCGCACACAATATGGCAT
>CAZCEB010000089.1:0-7427 GCA_964497305.1 uncultured Muribaculaceae bacterium
AAGTATCCCCCACAATCATGCAAGAATCCAGAGATAAGCTACCATCTATAGGAATGCATTGGGCTTTATGTTTTTAATCTTTTTATAACTATATTTAATGAAAAAATTTATATTTTCTCTTTTGATAGGCTGTTCA
Organism: uncultured Muribaculaceae bacterium; assembly: GCA_964497305.1. Taxonomy (GTDB): domain Bacteria; phylum Bacteroidota; class Bacteroidia; order Bacteroidales; family Muribaculaceae; genus RGIG4079. The sequence continues at coordinate 137 of CAZCEB010000089.1, forward strand.
TCGCTTTATGCCGTTGCCGATGAAAATATCCTGTCATTAAAATATTCTATTACCGACAACGATATCGTTTATCCATCAAGTTTTGAGACCGACACAAAAAAAATGATGGAGAATTGGTATATGCAAAATTACATCGAGTTAGCAAATAAAAACAATCAGCAACAAACAATAACTGCTACTGACGACGTTTACATCCAACGACTCGGCTTGCTCCCTTATGTAATTGAAATGCCTTTTAACAGCATTGTTAAGTCTAATATCGAAATGTATATTAGAAAACGAGACTTAGTTGAACGCATGTTAGGAATGAGTCTTTATTATCTACCCATCTTTGAAGATGCTCTCGATAAAGAAGGACTTCCGGAAGAGCTTAAATACCTTCCTGTCATCGAGTCAGCTTTAAATCCTTATGCTAAATCTCCAGCCAAAGCAATTGGATTATGGCAATTCATGCGCCCTACAGCAAAAGGATTGGGACTGGAAATTAATTCTTTAATTGATGAACGTCGTGATCCTATACGTTCGTCAGAAATGGGAGCAAAATATCTCAAACAATTATATGAAACATTTAACGATTGGTCTCTCGCTATTGCCGCTTATAATTGTGGACCTGGAAATGTAAACAAAGCAATTCGCCGAAGCGGAGCTGCCAATCCCGATTATTGGGCTATATATCATCATCTTCCAAAAGAAACTCGTGGTTATGTTCCTGCATTCATTGCTGCATGCTACATCATGAATTATTACAATCACCATAACATAAGCCCAGCTCTTGCTAAACGTCCTCTAATTACTGATACTATTCATGTTTCAAGACGTGTTCATTTCAAACAAATAGCCGCAGTTCTAGATATTCCAATTGAAGAAATCAGAACTCTAAACCCACAATATATAAAAGACGTAATCCCGGGAGATATACATCCTTATGCTCTTATACTTCCATCTCAACAAGTACATTGCTACATAATGAGTGAAGATAGTATTGCAAACTATGATGTGGATAAATACAAACGTCGTACAGTAGTACAACCAGGTGAATACTTTAACGATCCAAATGGCAAATATATTGTTAAAGAAGAGGTGTTGTACCACAAGGTCAAGAAAAATGAAAACCTTCGCAAAATTGCTGCTCGCTATGATGTAGATGCCGACGATATAAAGAAGTGGAATGGTCTTCGTAGCAATAAGCTAAAACGCGGAAAAACGCTTAAAATTATTAAATTTACACGCACTTGCATTACACCAAACGACACTACTCAAAATTCTACCAATGCACCTGTAGTTGCCGGCTCAACAGCTGCTGATACTATCAAACCGGCAACTAAAAAAGAGACTAAACCAGTCTATCAGGAAACTAAACCAAAGAAAAAAGAGACTAAGCCTAAATACATTACTCACAAAGTAAGAAAAGGTGAAAGCCTTGGAAAGATTGCCAATAAATATGGCGTAACAGTAAAACAAATACAACGCGCCAATAATATCAAAGGTACAAAGATCAAAGCCGGACAGCGCCTAAAAATTCCCAAGAAATAATGTACAATCACAACAAAAGGCGAGATTACTCGCCTTTTGTTATTTTAATAGAGGTAATATTTCTTGTTCGAAGATCTCTTTTGCGATTATTCTATAATGAGGATTATATGTATCTCTATATTGTTGGCTATGATGCATCACATATCGTCCTTGCTGTAATACTTTGTTGATTGCTTCTTTATCAACTTCATAATTTGCGATATGCACATCCATTGCTTCAATTGCCGATAGAACATCTATCCATTCTTTGCGCCATTGTTCTACCGATATGTGTTTAGCGACAAATGCACTCTTAATAAACGCATTTAAAAATACATCAAAATCCACCTTTCCTGATTTTATTGCACCTAAACCCACCCTAATAAAATTCCCATCTACACCAGTGGGTTCCAATATTATTACTGAGTCTATATCTTCTCTACTCAACTCACTTGAAAGATATCTTTTTGCTGCAATAGTATCATTTATAATGTGTTCAGGTCCAAATTTATCTTGAAAGAAACTTTTATAAACATCTTGCAATGTCGATTGCGGATAATCATTCATGATGCGCTGTACCGCAACTTTTACTCTTTCTTGATCTACTTGTGCAACCACCACCATCGGTAATATAAATCCGACGATTGCAACGATTAGTTTTTTCATCCTATTATTACTGAGTTTGTGGACGCGACAAAATATCCATATTCTCGACATAGATTTCTGTAACAGTACGCTTTATTGCATTACGATCTTCCCATGTGCGAGTACGCAATTTACCTTCCACATAAAGTTTTGTCCCTTTTCTGATATATTTTTCTGCTATTTCAGCTAATTTATCCCACATCACCAAATTGTGCCACTCGGTGCGTTCAGGCATTTGCACACCTGCCGATGTTGTATATGCACGATCAGTCGTTGCAAGCGACAACGATGCAACCGCACGAGTTTCCACATATCTGATTTGCGGATCTTGACCTACATTACCAACTAATATTACCTTATTTACTGACATTTCTTTTTTACTTTGACGCTTTCAATCCTTGTATTACAGCATTAGTAAAGCCATTGGTCTCCATTGCATTTAGACCTTTTATGGTTATACCTCCCGGAGTAGTAACCTTGTCAATTTCCACTTCAGGATTATTTCCGGTCGCTTCCAACAATTCTATCGCGCCACGTAAAGTTTGTAAGACATATTCTTTACTTTGGTCGGGATAAATGCCAAGTTCTACACCTCCTTCTGTAGCAGCTCTCACATAGCGCATAGCAAAAGCTATACCACATGAGCACAACGATGTTGCTGCACTCATCAATCGTTCCTCAATAACTGCGGCTTTACCCAATTCATCAAATATGGTTTTTACCATTTCAATTTGCGCCGACGAAGCATTGGCACTATGACATACAAATGTCATACTCTGATGAATTGAAATAGCCGTATTAGGTATAGCTCTAAATATCACAACTTGATCATTATTGCCAACCCATGATTTTAAATCAGCAATTGATACCCCTGCTGCAATTGATAATAACACCTGTTTTGAAAAATCAATATTTTGAGCGATTGATGTCAATATCGGTTGTACGAGCCATGGCTTTACTGCAAGAAGTACCACATCGGCACCCTTTACTATCTCACTGCTATCTGTTGATGTTTCGATGCTTGAATATTCTTGTTGCAAATCCTTTAATTTCACCTCATCTAAATCGGCAACTGCTATTTTTACATCTAAATTACTATGAGCCAAACCACGAGCAATAGCTCCACCCATGTTTCCAGCTCCTATAATACTTATTTTCATCCTATCTATAAGTTATGCTTCGAGAGCTTTTTTTAATCTGGAAATAAAATCAGCCGCTTGCTCCATTGTCAACACAAGCGGAGGCAATAGTCTCACAACATTTGTACCTGATGCGCCTGTAAACACACGCTGCTCATGAATCAATCGAGAGCGTAGTTCTTTTACAGGATAGTCAAATTCCATTCCTATCATCAAACCTTCGCCTCTTACCTCTTTTATTTGCGGTATTTTTTTCAATTCCGCCATCAAATATTCTCCCACTTTGCGAGCATTCTCTACAAGATTTTCATTTTCAAATATTTCAAGCACTGCAATTGCTGCCGCACAAGCGAGATGATTTCCACCAAAGGTTGTTCCCAATTGACCATAAACAGGAACAAATTTAGGACTAATTAATACCCCTCCCATAGGAAAGCCATTAGCAATACCCTTTGCTATAGTGATAATATCGGGACGAACACCTGAATGTTGATGAGCAAAGAATTTTCCAGAACGACCATATCCCGACTGGATCTCATCCAATATCATTACTGCCCCATAATCATCACACAATTGACGCACTCCATGAAGAAATTCTGCCGATGGAATTCTGATCCCTCCTACACCTTGAATACCTTCCACAATAACAGCACATACATCTCCTTTCTCAAGCTCTGCCTTTACAGCATCGACATCATTAAGAGGGAGAAATGTTACATGATTATTAGCATTTATCGGAGCGATAATCTTAGGATTATCTGTTACTTCTACAGCAAGAGAAGTGCGTCCATGAAATGCCTTTCCAAATGCGATAACACGCGTTTTCCCGGTATGAAACGATGCTAATTTCAATGCATTCTCATTAGCTTCAGCTCCTGAATTTATTAAAAATAATTGATAATCATCATATCCTGATATTTTACCTAATTTATCAGCCAACTTTTGTTGCAAAGAGTTGATTACCGAATTGGAATAAAATACAAGTTTTGATGCTTGCTCTTGCAAAGCATTCAAATAATGAGGATGAGAGTGCCCCACTGAAATAACAGCATGACCTCCATAAAGGTCAAGATATTTATTCCCTTCGGCATCATAGGTATAACACCCTTCACCCTTTACAATCTCTATATCAAACAACGGATATACGTCAAATAATTTCATAATTCAATTTTGTTTATTTTCTATTCACAAAATTAGTCATATTCTACCATTCAACGATAAAAATGTCATAAAAAATAATGAATCTGTTGCATTTATCATTTTTTGTATCTACATTTGTAATATCATTTTGATATCATTTTAAATTTATGACTATGGATACAGGTAATAAAAAAGAGATTAGTTACAACGGATTATTATTAAATGGTTTTATCGCACTATTTGCATGGTTGTTGATTATGGCAGGAGCCATATATTCAATTGTGATAGGGGCAAATGCCGAAGATGCATTATTTATTTCTGTGGGCATCGCATTAATTTTATTTGAGTTTATAGGTTTGATAGGTTTCTTTACTCTTGAACCTAACGAAGCTATTGTAATGATATTTTTTGGCAACTACAAAGGGACATTTACACGTAACGGATTCTATTGGATAAATCCTTTTATTTCTCGCAAACGACTCACATTACGTGCTCGCAACCTCGATGTAGAGCCCATCAAGGTTAACGACAAAGAGGGTAACCCTATTCTTATCGGTATGGTTATCGTGTGGAAACTCAAAGATTCCTACAAAGCCATGTTTGAGATTGATGCTCAAAGCATTGCAGGTAATCAAGGCACAGCAATGCGCATGAACGCATTTGAAAAATATGTGCGCATACAAAGTGATGCGGCTCTTCGTGAAGTAGCAGGACATTATGCCTACGATGACAATAAAGACACTACCGATGATGACAGCGAATTGACATTGCGCTCAGGTGGCGATGAAATCAATGACTTACTCATCGAAAAACTCAATGAACGCCTTGAGTTTGCAGGCATTGAAGTTCAAGAGGCTCGCATCAACTATTTGACTTATGCTCCCGAAATCGCAGCCGTAATGCTCCGTCGCCAACAAGCGACTGCCGTTATTGCCGCTCGCGAAAAGATTGTTGAAGGAGCTGTTTCAATGGTTAAACTTGCTCTTGACAAACTTGGTGCAGAAAACATCGAACTCGATGAAGAAAAGCGCGCTGCTATGGTCAGCAATCTACTCGTCGTTCTATGTGCCGATGAATCGGCTCAACCGGTGATTAATACAGGTACACTCAACCATTAATCAAATTTTATGGCTGACAATGCAAAGAAAGATCCTCGCATTAAATCATTTGTACTGCGCATAGATGCCGAAACTATGAGCGCAATAGAGGCTTGGGCAGCCGACGAATTTCGGTCAACAAATGGTCAGTTACAATGGATAATAGCCGAGGCATTGCGCAAAAGTGGACGAAAGAAATAAACAAATAAAAACTAAACTAAAAAATAAAAACTAAACTAAAAAACGGTCAAAAGACCGTTTTTTTAGTTTATAAACTTAGGAGCAATAAAGAATAGTCCAAATGATAATCCAAATCCCCAATTGCGAGGTGGATAGCTCATATAATTACCATAGACACTTAATGATGCAAATGGGAACTTTAAAACGACAGAAACTTCTCCCATAAATTCAGGATTGGCAAACCACTTTCCATAATAAGGAGTGAGATTCAATGGGTTTTCTTTTATCTTTCTAAATGGCATAAATGCATGAAGTTCGCCTCTAAGCTGAAACGTACTCGATATACGCCATATCGGTTTCAATCCTAATGTCGCATAGGAATTAGCCCTAAATGCCGGATTAAAAGCATTATAGGACGATGCTGTAGGGAAAAATGCAGGCGCTTGAACAATAGATGCATAGTAATTACTCATCAACTTTTTTGTTGATGCCAATAGGTTTAATTCTGTACCAATTTTAAATTTACGAGTCAATGAAAAGTAATTTTCTGCATTAAATTCCAATTGTCCCCAATACACTTCATCGTCTCGGTTATTTACCTTATCATTAGGTCGGAATTTATATTCGCCATAAAGCCCCATTGAACTCAATCGATAATAAGCGCCGGCAGTAGGATATACTTTGTCATTTAATGAATTATATTCATATCTAACAAATGCTTGACCTAAATTATAATAACTTTTATCTCGCTCACCTATTGAGAAATCTATCACATTACTTTGGAAATAATTATCTTGCAAATATCCATATCCTGCCCCCATTTCAAACAATCCCCTACGTCCAACTCCCATACAATAGTTCAATCGTGCGTATGCTTCGGTATTGGTAATAAAAGTGGGGATATTATCTTCATAAAACAAGTTTTCACTCTCATAAAATTTATATCTTGACACAACAGCTTGAAATCTTAGATATGAAGGTAATGATGTGCGCAGATACATGCGTGAATTTAATTCACCAGCCATATAGCTCTGCCCTATCCATACATTCAAATTCAAATCAACCGAATTAAAACTCAATGTGTTGTAACCTCCTGAAAGGAATAACATACTATTGGTTGAAGATGAAATATATCCGCCAAATGCCAATCTATAATTATCTTTAATCGATGCATCCAAATTAAGTGTAAATAATCCATCTTGGTTGTCATATTTTGCTTTTGGCACCAAATTTTTCAATTTCCCTGGAGTAATTATGCTATAATAGGCATCACGCGCCTGCTTGATATTAAAAGTATCGGCTTGCGACATAAAAACGTGTTGAATATAATCATTCTGAGCGTCTGTCCCACCCGACACACTCACCGAGTCAAACTTCAGATAAGGTGTCTTTGATTTGAAAACAGCTCTTTTTAGATTTATAGATTGCTGAGAAACTCTTGCTGAGATGCGATGTGTTATAGTATCCATCTGTTCCATAGCCTTGCGATATCCTATTTCATATATATCTTGCGCCTTTGGAAAATCAAGTAACCCAAACCTATTTAAATTCAAATCTATATATATTCCCTCTTCTTTT
>CAZCEB010000090.1:0-7196 GCA_964497305.1 uncultured Muribaculaceae bacterium
CATAACAAAAAACATATATATCGTCATTGCAAGATCAGTTGCAATTGCAGCTCCTTTTATCCCCATCTCAAAAATAAAGATAAACAACGGAGCAAGCACTAAATTAGCTCCGGCACCAATAAACATTGAAATCATTGCTTTAACAGGATACCCCGATGAGCGCATAATACTATTAAAACTAAAAGTCAAATTCATCACCAACATGCCGGGAAGAATATATAGCATAAAATCTCGTGCATAAGGTAAAGACGTTTCACTTGCACCAAATGCCAATAGTATTTCATCTATAAATATTCCAAATACCGAAAGATAGGCTATTGCGTTTATCAAAAGCATCACAATAGTATTACCAAGCACAAGTTCAGCGCCTCTATAATCCCTTGCTCCAAGCATGATAGACACACGCGCACTTGCCCCTGCTCCTATAAGCAACCCTATTGCAGCCGATAGATTCATTACGGGGAACGTAATCGCCAAACCGGCGATAGCATCAGCGCCAACACCCCGACCAATAAAAATGCGGTCAATAACATTATATAATGACATTACGACCATTGCAACAACTGCTGGTGAGCTATACTCCCACAACAATCGTCCCACCGACCGCGTTTCTAATTCGTTTAATTTCTCTTTTGCTTTCATTTGCGTTAAAAAGAGGTTTATATAAGAAAGCGAGAGACCAAAATCGGACTCTCGCTCATTTATTTATTATTTGTTTTATTATTTTGCGTCAGCTAATGCTTTTGCTCTTTGAATATATTTTTCGATATCAAGGTTGTAAGCAGCAGCATATTCAGGATATTCAGTTTTAATTTTTTCAAATAACGCAGCTTCCTTGTTATATTCTTTTAATGCACGATAAACATTTGCTTGTTTTAACATGAATAGCGGAGTATAGAATGAATTGTTATCTGAAGCATCAATCGCTTTTTCAAAACTTGCAACTGCCTCAGGATATTTTTCAAGATTTACATAACAATCTCCTTCAAGAGAGTAGCTTGCGGCACCAATAAGAGCTTCCTTTTGAGAATATTTTCCAAGATAATCAAGTGCTTTTTGATAATCACCCTTTTTATAGAGAAGGATTGCAGCTTGAAGAGCAGCGCGATTACCGGCATCATAACCCTCATTATCTGCAACCTGCATATATTGAACTAATGCAATTGAATCATTTCCTTGAGCAAGAGACATATCTGCTTGACCAATAGCATCGTTTGCCGCATTTGCACTTTCTTGACGCATATCAAGGAAGAAAATCACTGCAACAGCAATTACCACAACAGCCAAAATTGCGGCTACAATTGTTTTTTTGTTGTTTTGAACTTTTTGCTCTACTACGTTAGTAAGAGTGTCATTAAGCTCGTCGATTGACGTACGAGTTTCGTTTTGTTTTCCGTTTGCCATGTTATATTTGTGTTTCTAATTATCAATTATATAGTTAATTTCCGAACTGCAAAATTAATAGTTATTCCTCATTTATGAAAATTTTTAATGATTATTTTCCTGAATTGCAAATTCAGAAACATCGATTTACAACCTTATTATGTTTTTAAATAGTTTTTTAGATATTGCTTTTTCGATAGGATTGGCTAAATTTGCGTTATATATAATATATGGAAAAGAAAGAAATTGTAACTCTATTGAACGTTTATAAATATGAGGAATTGGAAAGTTGCGACCGCATCCTCATAGATAAAGCGCGTGAAGCAGCATTAAGAGCCTATGCTCCATATAGCAAATTCAATGTTGGAGCAGCAATTTTGCTTGATAATGACAAAATCATAACAGGCTCCAATCAGGAAAATGCAGCATACCCCTCCGGGACATGCGCCGAACGCACAGCATGCTTTTATGCCCATTCGAGTTTCCCCAACGCAAAATTTAAAGCGATAGCAATAGCGGCACGTAACACCAATGGAGAAGAAGTTACAATTCCTATTTCCCCTTGCGGAAGTTGCAGACAAGCGCTATTAGAATATGAGATACTCGCACAGAACGAAATAAAAGTCATATTAGTGGGTCGTGATGAAATTTTCATGCTTAAATCCATAAAATCCTTATTACCACTTGCTTTTTCTGAATTTTAATACATACAACCATGAAAAATAATAATTTTGTAATAACTATAGGTCGCCAATTTGGCAGTGGAGGTAGAGAACTTGGGAAATTACTTGCAGAAGAACTTGGCATAACCTATTATGACAAAGAGTTATTATGCGAAGCGGCAAAACAAGCAGGAATTAGCGAAGAACTTATTGAGAAATCCGATGAACGTTTCCCATCTTTTCTCAATGGCATGATCGCATTCAGCCCGGGTTACAATCCTATGGCTCTATATACCGGTTCATCTTCAATAAGTTCCGACAATATATACAAAGCACAAAGCGATGTTATACGCTCTATTGCTGAAAAAAGTTCGTGCGTTATCGTTGGGCGTAGTGCCGACTATGTATTGAGAGAGCATCCTCGCTGTCTAAAAATATTTGTCCATGCCTCAATGGATGCTCGCATTGAACGAATAATGAAACGGGGAGATTGTAAAACAAAAGAAGAAGCGCGTTCTCGTGCCGAAAAGACAAACAAGTTGCGCGCTCACTACTATAATTTCTATACCGATAAAACATGGGGAGACTCCACAAGTTATGATTTATCTATAGACTCATCTAAACTTGCGATGAAGGATATCGTTCTTTTAATCAGCGAGTATGTTCGTCGCCGATTTTTCCAAGCTCAAGAAAACGATTGACAGCAAAGGCAATCATTGCAATCCCAACTATAAGAACGACAATTGATTCTATTGACTTTATGTCGGTACATAATATAATGATTCCGGCAATAGTCATTAATGTCGGTAATATATACATCCATATCGGGAATTTTATAGATCGATGACCAAATGCCAACATTATTATATTGTACACTCCTGCAATTACAAGCAATGCAGCAAAAAGATACACCACAATTCCCATTAATGATTCAGGGCTAATAATCATCCATGTCCCAAGACCTATACCACCAAGACTTGTAATCACTCCATAGGCAAATGAAAGCCGACTCCTATTGATATTATATCCTTCTTTATCTTTCTCTTTGTGAGTCAAAATCATAATAATATTTGCAAGACTTGGAATAACAAATGATATTCCGGTAATAATAATCAATGTTGACAAAATATTACTATTATGAAACACAACCAACAAAACTCCAGCTGTCAATATCAACAGATTTGCAATAATATTACTTTTCAAATTCATATTCTTAATCATTTAGGTGTTTTTACAAATATAACAATTTTAAGAGAATTTATTTCGTATCTTTGTCAAAATCTAAATTTTTATCACATGAAAACAATTACAAAATTCATTATTTGCATTACAACTTTAACAACAAGTGTACTTGCTTCTGCTCAAGGCGAAAGCATCCCTCTAAAATATGTTGACGCACAAGAACTGAGAATTATCAATAAAGGGTGGGACAATACTTTGCGTAAATATACTCGCATTCCTGTCTATCTTGAAGATAGTGTACGTCCAACTCTATGGGAACGAGCTCAATGTAGCGCAGGCATTGCTGTTAGGTTTGCTACCGATTCTCGACGAGTGGGAGTGAAATATCAACTATTATGGAATACCCACATGCTTCACATGGCTGATACAGGTCTAAAAGGGACCGACCTATATATACTTGAAGGTGATTCAGTGTGGCGTCACGTGAACACAAATCGTCCAAATGCAAACAAGGAAACCAAAATGTGTGAAAAAATATATGTCGAAAATCTCGATTCAGGCATGAAGGAATATATGATTTATATGCCTTTATATGATGGTGTTGAAGATTTATGGGTTGCAATTGATAGCGGCTCTACAATCACTCCTGGCAATAAAGATATTATACGTCATAACAAAAAAATCGTAGCCTATGGAACAAGTATTCTTCAAGGAGGCTGTGCCTCTCGAAGCGGAATGGCAGCGACCAATATCATCAGTCGCGAGCTAAATTGTGAGGTAGTGAACATTGGAATCAGCGGAGAAGGCAAAATGGACTTTTGCATGGCACGAGCCATGGCTCAAATTCCTGATGCCGATTTGTATTTAATAGATCCGATACCCAATTGTACTGAAATGATGTGCGACACCTTGACCTATGATTTCATCAATATTTTGCGCAAAGCCCGCCCTGATGTTCCCATTGTAATGGTAGAAGGTCCCATTTATCCATACGCTCGATATGATGCAAAGCTAAGAGACTACCTACCAAAGAAAAATGCAGCATTCCGTCGCAATTATGAAAAACTAATGAAAGAAAATCCAAAAAATTTATATTACGTAGATTGCGTAAATCTTGATGGAGTAGAAGATGACGGAACTGTTGACGGCATCCATTTAACCGATCTTGGATTTAAATATTATGCACAAAAACTCATTCCGGTGCTTCGCCCTCTTGTTAAATAAGCCATATCTAATAAAAAATGTCCTCTCAAATCGGGAGGACATTTTTGTATCAATAGGTTTAAATTTTATTTCAATGCAATTTTCGAAGTTATGCGAGAGCCATCGGCCAACACCGCTACTGCAATATATATACCCTTAGGCATTAAACTAATTTCAATTTCATTTCCTACCCCACAGGTAACTACAGCACCCGACATTGACACAAGCATTATTTCTTTTGCATCTCCACCTTGCACTTGAACAACATTTCCACTCACCTTAATTACAGTATCATTATTATCAGCAATTACATCATCTATCCCGGCAGGAGCTGTTGCGGTATATTTAGCAACTCCTTGTTTCGGGATTAATGCCCATAGGTGTACTTTATTATTCTCTACTTCAGCAATTGCTGTCGTAACAAATGTACCATTGGTTACTCCACTTGCACCAAGAACAGGGAAACTGTTAATCTTAGTTGCCGAAGCTTCTCCATTTGTTACATCAATGAGATTTAGATATCCCTGTTGAGCCGAAGTCTTATAAGTTATAGCTGCAGCAAGTTTATAACTTCCAAAATTAAATGGTGCATAACTAGAACCCAATATATTACCATCAAGCGCAGTGGTTGACAACTGACGTATCAATGTCCCTGTCGAACTAAACAATGCAGGAGCACCATTTTTACCAACTGCCAATATTGTTCCATCGCTCATCACTTTTACCTCAATTATTGCAAATCCACCACCAAGGTCATAGGCACTTCCCGATGAATCTTTCAAAGTAATAACAGAAGAGCCTGTTGATTGTCCGTTTACTATTGTATATACTATAATTTGACCTGCATAACCTGTGTTTGACGCAAAATATAGTTTACCATTATTAATTGTTCCTGACGTACACATCAAATCCCCCGCACGAGCACCATGATTAGTCGTTTCAAGAATTAATGCAGGTGTTGCACTATCGCTGCTCCAACTATAAACCTTCAACGCACTTGTCGCTCCATAAGCAAGGTTACAAGCTACAATAGTTCCACCCATATTTGCAACAGAAGCAAATTGATAAGCATCAGCAACAACTCCTGTTGATGGCAAAGTTCCTTTTAATGCACCGGTATAAGCATCAACTATGCGTATATAACATTTACTATTATCGGGATCTCGTTGCACAACATATAATTTACCATCTTTCAATACCATGTTGCGAGTGTAATCATTTGCAGGATTCATCCACGAAACAGATGAGCCATTAGCTCCTGAATAGCACCAATCGGTTGAAAATTGATTTGGCACAGCCGATGGAGTTGAAGGTGTAGATGGAGTCGAAGAGCCCGAAGAAAGAACTCCGGTACAATTTATCTCCACTCTGATTGACGAATCTGATCCACTTTGAACTGCAATATATCCCGTATAGGTGGCTGCTGCCTTTGATGTATCAAGTGTTATATTAAGTGTTCCTCCTGTTCGTGCATTCCAATTAGATGTTGTTACTTTAAATGCCGATGAGCTTGAATTATATATTATATCATAAGGAAGGTTTGCTCCTGTAATAGTTACCGATACTGAAGTCGAAGTCCCGCCACATGTTCCGGACAAAGACACCGATGTTGTGCTTGCTGTCAAAGACGCTGCAGTTGGATTTGATGGGGTAGATGGAGTGTCATCTCCTGTTACGCTAAAAGCCATCATATCATTATACATCGCAATGATTTTTGTCCCATAACCTGCTGCAGAAGCCCACAAACCACTACCCAAATTTTCCCAATTTGGGGCACATCCACGTGTTACATAATTGAAACGAGGATCCACTAACGTTTCTCCGGCGGGCAAAGACTTTGTACATGCATAAGCATATAGATGTTGAATTTGAGCAGTAACACCCTCTTTTACTGTTCCAAATTGACATCCTTTCTGTCCGAGAGTAGTAACACCAAGACCACAATAATTATGGTCATCAGCAGTTACAGCCGTACCTCCTGTATATTTAAACCAACCTGTTTCTATAATTGATTGACACAACGCAATATCTCCTCTTAATCCATATACTGTTGACACAGCAATAAATTGTTCTGCAATCTCTCGATCAAATGAACTATTTTGAGATTTTACAAATTGATACATGCGCTCTACTGTCGCAACATTTGTTCCAAGTATGGGAGTGGCGGCAAATGCATTCATCACAGCCAAACACATAAAAACGATAAGAGTAGAAATCTTTTTCATTTCAATTTTTGATATTAGATATTTGTTACTATTTTTCAAAAGCACCTTTTAAGGCAATTTAAATTCACACACAAATTTACAAAAAAACGGCAAAGTTTATAGAATTTTTTCTTTAAATGTTGGCAACAACCTTTATTTACATTAAATTTGCAATAACTTTACTACAATTGCAACTTAAATAAACTCTATTAATAACTAAATTTTTCTAACTTTTATGTGGTTAAAAAGCTCATCTATAGGTAGGAAGCTCATTATGTCTATTACAGGAGCATGCCTTATCCTATTTGTAACGTTTCACGTGCTGATGAACTCTGTGGCTATCCTTTGGCCTGCAGCCTACAATTCAATTTGCGCATTCCTTGGAGCAAATTGGTATGCATTGGTAGCATGCGCTGGTTTGGCAGCTTTGTTTGTTGCACACATTTTGTATGCATTTATCCTTACAATGCAAAACCGTAAAGCTCGCGGTAACAACCGTTATGCTGTAACATCTACTCCAAAATCAGTAGAATGGTCATCTAAAAACATGCTCGTTCTTGGT
>CAZCEB010000091.1:0-7186 GCA_964497305.1 uncultured Muribaculaceae bacterium
AGCCGCGAAGAGACTCCTAGTTTTGATAATTTGCTTCAACTAGTATATTATGGACTTAATAGTAAGATTTTTACTGTCATTAAAACTCCCGATCCAATTGTATATATAGAGGATATCAGCGAATATAATAAGCAAGAAGGTCTTGCTTTGAGTGCTGATGAAGAAGAATATCTTCGTCAATTGAGTGAAAAACTTGGACGTCCATTGACTGATAGCGAAGTGTTTGGTTTCTCGCAAGTAAACTCTGAGCATTGTCGTCATAAAATATTTGGTGGTACATTTGTGATTGATGGAGAAGAAAAGCCAATGTCGCTTTTCACCCTAATCAAGAAAACATCGAAAGAAAATCCTAATCGTCTCGTTTCGGCATATAAAGATAATGTAGCGTTTGTAAAAGGGCCTAAAGTGGATCAGTTCTACCCTACTAATCCTGATCGCCCCGATTATTTTGAGGTAAAAGATATTGATACGGTTATATCATTGAAAGCCGAAACACACAACTTCCCTACTACAGTTGAACCATTTAATGGAGCGTCAACTGGTACTGGAGGTGAAATTCGAGACCGTCTTGGTGGAGGAAAGGCAAGTTTACCTATTGCTGGAACAGCAGTGTATATGACTTCATATCCACGCATGTCGGAGGATCATCGTTGGGAAAAACTCATGGATCCTCGTGCATGGTTATATCAAACCCCATGTGATATTCTTATAAAGGCATCAAATGGAGCATCTGACTTTGGTAATAAATTTGGTCAACCTCTTATTTGTGGATCTTTGCTCACATTTGAACATGAAGAAAACAACAAGCAATATGCTTTTGATAAAGTGATAATGCTTGCCGGTGGTGTGGGATTTGCTGCTAAGAAAGATGCTATCAAGGGTGAACCTAAACCAGGCGAAAAAGTTGTTGTTATGGGGGGTGATAACTACCGCATCGGTATGGGCGGTGGTGCCGTTTCTTCAGTAGAAACAGGTCAATATGACAATTCTATTGAGTTGAACGCAGTGCAACGTGCCAACCCTGAAATGCAAAAACGTGTATCTAATGTGATTCGAGCTCTTGCTGAAAGCGATAACAACCCCATCGTTTCTATCCATGACCATGGTGCGGGCGGACACTTGAACGCCCTTTCTGAATTGGTTGAAGCAACAGGTGGTAAGATAAATATAGATGCTCTACCCATTGGAGACAAGACATTATCATCAAAAGAGATTGTCGGTAACGAAAGTCAAGAACGCATGGGTATGGTTATCGAAGAAAAAAATATTGAATATGTAAAGCGCATTGCCGATCGCGAGCGCGCTCCATTATATGTTGTTGGTGAAACTACAGGCGATGATCGTTTTGTATTTGAACAAAAAGATGGTGTAAAACCGATTGATTTAGGTATGGCTGACATGTTTGGTAATTCACCTAAAACAATAATGATTGACTCAACAGTCAATGTAACATATAGTGATGTTCAATATGATGAGACTAAAATAGACGAATATATTAAAGATGTATTGAGCCTTGAAGCCGTTGCATGTAAAGATTGGTTGACAAATAAGGTTGACCGTTCAGTAACAGGTAAAATTGCTCGTCAACAATGCCAAGGAGAAATTCAATTGCCATTGAGTGATTGTGGTGTGGTTTCTCTTGATTATAAAGGTAAAGCAGGTATTGCAACATCAATAGGTCATGCTCCACAGGTTGCTCTCGTGGATTCTGCTAAAGGATCTGTAATGGCAATCGCTGAAGCATTGACAAATATCTCAATGACTCCTATTATTAATGGTATAAAAGGTTTGTCTTTGAGTGCCAATTGGATGTGGCCATGTAAAAATGCAGGTGAGGATGCTGCTCTATATCGAGCAGTTGAGGCATGTAGCGATTTCGCATGTGCTCTTGGTATTAATATTCCTACAGGAAAGGATAGCCTTTCTATGACACAAAAATATGGAGAAGACAAGGTTTACTCTCCCGGTACAGTTATTATCTCTGCTGCAGGTGAAGTAAAAGATGTTCGCAAGACAGTCTCTCCTGTATTACAACCAAAGAAATCTACATTATATTATATAGACTTTTCTTCTGATGCATTAAAGCTTGGTGGCTCGGCATTTGCTCAATCGTTGAACAAACTTGGTGCTGATGCTCCAACAGTTAATAATGCCGCTCAATTTGTAAAAACATTTAATGCTGTTCAAAAATTGGTGAATAACAAAATGTTGCTTGCAGCTCATGACGTTTCTGCCGGAGGGTTAATCACTACATTGCTTGAAATGACATTTGGTAATGTTAATGGCGGTATTGAATTTAATACTGATGGTTTTGTTGCAAAAGGAGAAAATGATTTGATAAAAATATTGTTTGCTGAAAATCCTGCACTTGTAATTCAAGTAGCTGATGCTAAAACTGAACGTATTGAATCAATTCTATCTGAGGCAGGCGTTAAATTCTGTGCAATAGGAACACCTCAAAACGAGCGAACAATAATGTTGTCTCACAATGGAGCTGAACACTTGTTTGGCATTGATTATCTCCGTGATGTGTGGTTCCGTTCTTCATATCTCATGGATGCAGTTCAAAGTGGTGAGAAATGTGCAGCGATGCGTTATGAAAACTATAAAAAACAACCTATCCGCTATCGCTTCCCTAAAGGATTTAATGGCAAACTTGCTGCTAAAAGATTGTCATTGCGTCGCGATGACAAGAGTGGCGTGAAAGCAGCGATTATTCGCGAAAAAGGTGTTAATGGTGATCGTGAAATGGCTTATTCATTATATCTTGCAGGTTTTGATGTGAAGGACGTTCACATGACTGACTTGATGTCAGGACGTGAAACTCTTGAAGATGTCAATA
Source organism: uncultured Muribaculaceae bacterium (assembly GCA_964497305.1). Lineage (GTDB taxonomy): Bacteria > Bacteroidota > Bacteroidia > Bacteroidales > Muribaculaceae > RGIG4079. The sequence continues at coordinate 2,843 of CAZCEB010000091.1, forward strand.
TGATTGTATTCTGTGGTGGTTTCTCTAACTCTGACGTGCTTGGCTCTGCTAAAGGTTGGGCAGGAGGATTCCTTTGGAATGAAACAGCTAAACGTGCATTGGATAATTTCTACAAGCGAGAAGATACATTGAGCCTTGGTATTTGTAACGGATGTCAATTAATGATTGAACTAAATTTGATTAATCCGGAACATGAAAAGAAAACCAAGATGGAGCATAATATCTCTCACAAGTTTGAATCTCAATTCTTGGGCGTAACAATTCCAGAAAATAATTCAGTAATGTTCAGCTCTTTGGCGGGCTCAAAATTAGGTATTTGGGTTGCTCATGGAGAAGGAAAATTCAATCTGCCTGAAAAACTTGACAAATATAATATTGTGGCAAAATATAATTACGCTGCTTATCCTGCTAACCCTAACGGGTCTCGTGCTTCAGTTGCTGGTATCGTATCGGCTGATGGTCGCCATTTGGCAATGATGCCTCACTTGGAACGAGCAATATTCCCATGGCAATGTGGATATTATCCATATTCTCACCGCAATGATGATGTAACACCATGGATTGATGCGTTTGTTAATGCACGTAAGTGGGTAGAAAGTAAAACTAAAAAATAAAGCAATATAGGAGTAAAGTGGAATTAATTAAATAGATTAAATTCCACTTTGCTATTTAATAAATAATTGAAACGAAGTAAATTATGGGAGGATTTTTTGGAGTTGCCAAAAAAGATAAATGTGTGAACGAGTTGTTCTATGGAGTGGATTATAATTCGCACATGGGAACAAAGCGTGCCGGTATTGCGACATGTTATAATGGAGTATTTACACGTTCAATTCATAATATAGAGAATGCTTATTTCCGTTCTAAGTTTGAAAAAGATCTAGATGAGTTTCATGGGACTGTAGGTATTGGTGTTATTAGCGATACCGATGCACAGCCCATTATCGTAAATTGTCATCTTGGAAAATTTGCGATTGTAACGGTTGGTCGCATTAATAATATTAAGGAGTTAGAAAAAGAATTGTTAGCAAAAGGACATCATTTTTGTGAACACAGCTATGATATAATTAATCCTACTGAAATGATAGCAGCCCTTATTAGTGAAGGAAAAGATTATGTTAGTGGTATTGAAAATGTATATAATAACATAAAAGGCTCATGCTCAATGTTGTTATTGACAGAATCAACTATCATTGCAGCAAGAGATAAGTATGGTCGTACTCCCATTCTAATAGGGAAAAAAGATGGTGCCCATGCAGTAACTTCTGAATCATGTTCGTTCTCTAATTTAGGGTATGAGATAGATTATACAATGGGTCCGGGTGAAATAATTGAAATTACAGCTGATGGTTTAAAACAACTCCGTCAGCCAAATGATAAAATGCAGATATGTGCGTTCCTATGGACTTATTATGGATATCCGTCGTGTGAATATGAAGGACGTAATGTTGAGGAAATGCGTTATCAGTCAGGGCTTGAAATGGGTAAAGAAGATGATGTTGATGTTGATTTCGTTAGTGCGATACCCGATTCCGGAATAGGCATGGCATTAGGGTATGCTCAAGGGAAAAAAGTACCATATCAACGAAGCATTGTGAAATATACTCCAACATGGCCTCGCAGTTTCACTCCAAGCACTCAAGAGCGTCGCGAACTTGTGGCAAAGATGAAATTGATAACAAATAAGTCATTGCTAAGAGATCGTAAGATAATTTTCTGTGATGACTCAATAGTACGAGGAACGCAATTGCGCGATAACGTAAAAGACATGTTTGACGATGGTGCAAAAGAAATTCACATTCGCATTAGTTGTCCTCCTTTAGTATACCCATGTAAGTTCCTTAATTTCACAGCATCAAAGAGTCCAATGGAATTAATTACTCGTAGAGTAATTGCTGAGTTGGAAGGTGAACATGATAAAAATTTGGAAGCATATACTAAAACAGGTTCACCGGAGTATGAAAGAATGGTTGAGGAAATACGCAAAAAATTGTGTTTGACATCATTGAAATTTAACTCAATTGAAACTATCGTAAAATCAATTGGACTACCCAAATGCAAGATTTGTACACATTGTTTTGATGGCTCAAGTTATGAGTAATAGCCTCTTTTAATTTGTAGAAATCTTAATAATTGACTAACTTTGTAACTTTGTTATATTTAAGAATTTATAATAATTTTCTAATATCTATTAATATGAGTTTAAACATCATTGTGCTTGCAAAGCAAGTGCCCGACACTCGCAATGTAGGCAAAGATGCAATGAAAGAAGACGGGACAATTAACCGTGCCGCTCTTCCTGCAATCTTCAATCCTGAAGACTTGAATGCGTTGGAACAAGCTCTTCGCATTAAAGATGCAAATCCCGGCTCTACAATTACTGTCTTGACAATGGGATTGCCTCGTGCAGCTGAAGTAATTCGTGAAGCAATGTATCGCGGTGCTGATACTGGTGTTGTTTTGACCGACAGAGTTTTGGGTGGCGCAGACACATTGGCTACATCCTATTCTCTTGCTCAAGCAGTAAAGAAATTTGGTAATTATGACATTATCCTTGGCGGACGTCAGGCTATCGATGGTGATACTGCACAAGTAGGACCACAAATCGCTGAAAAACTGGGATTACCACAGGTTACTTATGCAGAAGAAATTCTTGATCTAAAAGATGGATATGTTACAGTTAAACGTCGTCTTGAATCAGGGGTCGAAACTGTTAAAGCTCCTCTTCCATGTGTAGTAACTGTAAATGGCTCGGCTGCTGATTGTCGTCCTCGTAATGCAAAACTTATTCAAAAATACAAATATGCTGTATCTCCAAGCGAAAAAGATAAACTAAGCGACGAGATTAAAGCAGTAGTTGAAGCTCGTCCGTATCTAAATTTACAAGAATGGAGTGCAGCCTATGTCGATGCCGACTTGACACAAGTGGGTCTTGCCGGATCTCCGACAAAGGTGAAAGCTATTGAGAACGTTGTGTTTACAGCTAAAGAAAACCTCACATTGGAAAACAATGATGAGCAAATCGAAGGCTTGATTAAAGAATTAATTGCAAATCACACTATTGGCTAACTCTAAGTCTAAAACATCATTATTATGTCAGATAAAAACAATTTAATAGTATATTGTGAGTTTGAAGACGGCAAAGTTGCCGATGTGAGCCTTGAGCTATTGACAAAAGGTCGTGTGCTTGCTACAAAACTCGGAGTTAAACTTGAAGCATTGATCGTTGGTGATACTCTTGACGGTGTTGAAAGTCAAGTGTTCCCATTTGGAGTCGATGTAGTATATAAAGTAGCTGACAAGCGCTTGTATCCCTATACATCTAATCCTCATGCAGCTGTGTTGATAAATCTATTTAAAGAAATTGAACCTCAAATCTGCTTGATGGGTGCGACATGCATTGGTCGTGACCTTGGTCCTCGTGTTTCTTCTTGTTTGCATAGTGGATTGACTGCCGATTGTACTTCTCTTGAAATCGGTCCCCACAAAGACCCAAAGACAGGTAAAGAATACGAAAATCTTTTATATCAAATTCGCCCTGCATTTGGTGGAAATATTGTTGCTACAATCGTTAACCCAGATTGCCGTCCACAGATGGCTACTGTGCGCGAAGGTGTGATGAAGAAAGAGGTTTTTGATGCAAACTATAAAGGCGAAGTTGTTAATCTTGATGCATCAAAGTATGTTTCTGATACCGATTTCGTTGTTGAAATTATCGATCGACACATTGAAAAATCAAAGATTAATATCAAGAACTCCCCCATCATCGTTGCTGGTGGTTATGGTGTGGGTAGCAAAGAAAATTTTGATTTGCTATTTGATTTAGCAAACACTCTTGGCGGAGAGGTTGGTGCGTCTCGTGCTGCTGTCGATGCAGGTTTCGTTGAACATGAACGCCAAATCGGTCAAACAGGTGTTACTGTTCGCCCCAAACTTTATATCGCATGTGGTATTTCAGGACAAATCCAACACATTGCCGGTATGCAAGAAAGTTCAATCATTATTTCTATCAATAATGACCCAAATGCTCCTATCAATACAATCGCTGACTATGTGATTACAGGTGACATGGAGGATATCGTGCCAAAACTAATTAAGTATTACAAGAAAAATTCTAAGTAAATCATGGCTAATTTTTATACAGATAATCCCGATTTGAAGCATCACCTTAATCACCCGTTGATGCGCAAAATCGTTGAGCTTAAAGAGCGCAACTATACCGATGCCGAAAAGTTTGACTATGCTCCTTTCGATTTTGAGGATGCTATGGACTCATACGACAAAGTCCTTGAAATAGTGGGCGAACTTTGCGGTACAACCATAGCTGAAAATGCTGACAGCGTA
>CAZCEB010000092.1:0-6977 GCA_964497305.1 uncultured Muribaculaceae bacterium
GTTCGTTGGGCATTGGATAATTGCCAAGATGATTTGGAATTCCTTAACAACATGATTGATAAAGGCTTGATTGAACGCTTGAAAGAGGTTGTTAATACTGAATTTGTGCGTTTGCCTTATACTGAAGGTGTTAAGATTCTTGAAGAGGCGGTTGCAAATGGCAAGAAATTTGAATTCCCTGTATATTGGGGTTGCGACCTTGCAAGCGAGCATGAACGCTATCTTGTTGAAGAACATTTCCGCAAACCGGTAATTATGACTGATTATCCTAAGGAAATCAAAGCATTCTACATGAAGCAAAATGAAGATGACAAGACTGTTCAAGGTACTGACGTATTATTTCCACAAATTGGCGAAATCATCGGAGGTAGTGTTCGAGAAGAAAGCTATGACAAGTTGATGACTCGCATCGAAGAACTTGATATTCCAATGAAAGATATGTGGTGGTATCTTGATACTCGTCGTTTCGGAACAGTGCCTCACGCAGGTTTCGGCCTTGGTTTTGAACGCTTATTGTTGTTCGTTACCGGTATGACAAACATTCGTGACGTTATCCCATTCCCACGTACTCCAAACAATGCAGAGTTCTAAACATCTAAGCACTCTATAAATAACAACGCGCATAAGGTTTCCCTATGCGCGTTGTTTGTTTTATTGTAGTGAGTAACTATTTTTGTAGGGCAATTTTGTTGACGCGGTTGACGTGGCGTCCCCCTTCAAATGGAGTATTGAGGAATGCATCGACGATTTCAAGCGCAAGAACGGGCTCAATGAAGCGAGCCGGGAGAACAAGTACATTTGCATCATTGTGTTGGCGTGCAAGTTTGGCAAGTTCTACAGTCCAACAAAGTGCAGCGCGCACACCTTGATGTTTGTTCAATGTCATTGAAATACCATTACCACTGCCACACATAGCGATGCCTGGATAGCATTTTCCACTTTCTACAGCGTCGGCACATGGGTGGGCAAAGTCGGGGTAATCGCAACTATCAACGCTATTAGTCCCGAAATCAACATACTCAACATCTTGTGCTTCCAAATATCCTTGGATAATGCTTTTTAACTCAAATCCTGCGTGGTCGCTACACATCGCCACTTTTTTGTTTTCTTGAAGTATAGACATAGTTATAAGTTTTTATTTCTGTTTACAAAATTACGAAAAAAGACTATATTTTGCTATCTTTACACTCAATAATGGGAAATAAGATTAAAAACATATTTGCTAAAATAAAGGCATGGCTTGCCGGATTGTCATTTCGCACCGGCGTAGTGCTGATTGTTATCTGCATTGTGTGCTATATAATCTCTTTTGCGCAAATGCTACTACCTATATCCGTTGCAACCAAGGGAACATTGTGGTTTATCTTCTTTGGCTTGGCTAAAACGTTTCAATATTCTGGGCTTGTAGTGCTGGGTACAGCCGGCATCACTCGCATCAAATCCTGGTGGCGCTCCCGCAAAAATAGGAGTTAGTTTTTGATGGGGAGGCGTTTCCAGAGGAAGTGGGGGATTAGTTTCCAAAGGGCGACTCCTATTGCCCATTTCCAGTCGATGATGGCAATGCGTTTCTTTTTGAGAATGGCTTTAGTGATTAATGGAACGGCATATTCTGTGCTCATTGTCATGGGGTAGTCCTTATTGCCGTCAAGAAGTGGGGTGCTGATAAATCCCGGACGAATGTCGATAAATTTGATTTTTACTCCTTGCATGTGAGCAAGTTGCTCAAGTGCATCAATATATATATATTGGTATCGTTTAGATGCACTATAGCTTGCCGCAACCCCCAATCCTTTTGTTCCTGCTATAGATGAAATGACTGCAATGTGTCCCGCATTCTTCTCTGCCTTGAAATAGTTGAAAGCTGCATCAACGATGCGAGTAAACCCAACAACATTAGTGAGTGTAGTGCGGGTGTTAATGTCGGTTTGTAGGTCGGGATTTTGTTTACCTATTCCTGACGCAAGCAACAAGGTGTCCATCCCGCCGTTGCGACTGATGAGTGAAAGCATTTTTTCGGCAGCATCATCAGAGGTTACATCAATTGTTTCATGGCAGATTGAATCGGGATATTTTGCGCAAAGTTCTTTTAGTGGTTCTTCTCGTCGGGCGGCAATTCCCACTTTCCACCCCATTTTGGCAAATTCTTCTGTTATGCCATAGCCTAAACCCGATGAGGCCCCTATGATGATTATTTTCTTCATGTGTTAATGCTGTTCTTCGTTTTCGTTTTGCTTTTCATGAAGTTCTTCTTCGGTCTCTATATCCACAATATCCGCTTCTTTCTTTTTTAATGGGATTGTGTACATTATGGAAAATGCTCCGGTAATTGATGAGCCACGAGTGCCATATCCCGGTATATACCATGGATCTCCATATTTGTTATTGCTTTCATGTAGAATGGCATGGTACTTTAAAGCCCAGCCCATGGAGATATTTTGATAGATCTTAACTTTGATGCCAAATGTCAATTCCAAGAATCCTACAGTGGATTTTTGTGATGGAATATTAAAATTAATAGGCTCTCCCCAATATCCTGCGTCCATTGAAATGTTGTTTAGCTCATAAGAAAAAGAGGTAAAACCATATTTTAATCCTGCAAGGAATTGATAATCGGTAATTTTTTTGAAGAGAAAATTATAGTTCATCCCAATGCGGAAATATGGGGACATCGAACTTTTGTAGGTATAATTTTTATCTTCGGGGGTGTCATTTGCAGATCCAAAGCCGATTTCAACAATTGTCTTGAAGCGATTATATAAACTTAGTTCAGCCCACACTTCAGCACCTCCATATTTTTGACCTAAACAACGCATTACCGGGTCCCAAAAATTAAAACCGAACGTAGCTTCGTGAAATAGAGGATATTCAATTTTGTTTGTCTCTTTTATCTCAGTAGTGTCAATATACTCTTTCCCGGAGACAGTATCTACTAATACTATATTTCCTTTCTCGTCTTTGAATTCAACGAGACGACTTTTGTCAAATTTCTCTTTTTTGTCGGTTTTTTGACCGCTTTGCGGAGTAACCGGAGTGATGCGTCGTTGAGCCTCTACAGAAATAGATAGAGAGACGATGCAAATTATATATATGAGAAGTCGTTTCATTATTCTTCGGTTTCAGAGGTGCGAAAATAGATTTTTATGCGCTCAATATCGGTGTTTTTTACCAATGAGTCGGTGATGCTTATAGAATCGATGATGTGTCGAGTGTATTCCATTTTTTTGATTGAATAGAAATACATTGCGCCACATTCTTCTGAGACGAAATAGGGGATAGAGGTATAATCAAAAGTTATAGTATCATTAAATATATCATAATTCAGTGCTTTTTGGTTATAGTGAATGTAGAATGAAACACTTTCTGTTGAAGAACGGAATGGAAGATATACCTGAGAGACCCCTTGACCATTGTCTGTAATCAAAGAATCAGAAGGAGCACCTATGCCACCTATGCTTATAGAATCTATGGCTATACTTTTAAGCGTATTTTTTGAGTAGAAACCGGCAAGCGGTATGCTGTTTTGGTTTTCTAAACAGCCTGAAGAACTACATCCACTAATGATAGATGCACTAATAAATATAGTGATGATTGAGATTAATATTTTTCCCATTTTATGATATCTTCTATGTTTTTGCGATTTTTTGAAGGGATTGTGGCTTTTCTGTCAGGATATCCAATAGGAATGATTGCAATCGGCTCGATATTTTCAGGAATATTCAGCTGTTCTTTTAGCAATGCAACATCAAAATTACATATCCAGCAAGTTCCTAACTCAAGAGATGATGCTGCGAGACAAATGTGCTCTATTGCTATGGAAATATCAACATCGGTATGGTCTTTGCCATCGCTTGCACGATGCCACGCCTCGTCATGGTTGCCACATGCGATGATAAATGCAGGAGCTGTTTTAACCCATTCTCGATTGTAAGAATTGTAGGCTGCTTCACAAGCATCAAGGGTGTCTAAGATTATAAACTCCCATGGCTGACGATTGCATGCCGATGGCGCGAGCTGTGCTGCTGTGATAACCTTTCTGAGCGTGTCGCGCGATACAGGTGTTGACTGATAGCTGCGACAAGAATATCTGCTCGTTACAAGGTCGATAAATTGCTGATATGTGTCTTTGTTATTCATCGGCTGTTATTTCCTCCTCAATTTCATAATCGTTGCGTCGATGTGAATTTCTGACGATGAGTTCACCCAAAAATCCGGTAAGGAATAATTGCGTCCCGAGTATCATGAGTGTAAGAGATAAATAAAAATATGGTGAATCAGTAACCAATGAATAAGGGTTTCCGCTATACATATTATATAGTTTTGTCGCTCCAACTACAACAACAGCAATAAAACCGAGAATAAACATCAAACTGCCAAGTAGTCCGAAAAGGTGCATTGGCTTAATGCCGAATTTTGCAGAAAACCATAATGTAGCAAGGTCGAGGTAGCCGTTAACAAATCGGTCAAGACCAAATTTTGTTTTACCATATTTGCGAGCTTGGTGTTGTACTACTTTTTCTCCAATGCGAGTGAATCCCGCATTCTTGGCAAGATATGGTATATAACGGTGCATGTCGCCATATACTTCAATGCGTTTAATAACTTTCTTGCGATAGGCTTTCAATCCGCAGTTGAAATCATGTAGGTTTTTAATTCCGCTGACTTTTCGTGCCGTAGCGTTGAAAAGTTTTGTAGGAATTGTCTTAGATAGTGGATCATATCGTTTTTGTTTCCATCCTGAGACGAGATCATACCCATCCTCTTTAATCATTCGATATAATTCAGGGATTTCATCCGGACTATCTTGAAGGTCGGCATCCATTGTTATTACGACATCGCCCTTAGCTCTTGCAAATCCTGTGTTTAATGCAGGTGATTTGCCGTAATTGCGACGGAAGCAAACGCCTTTGACATTACCATTTATTTCTTGTAATAATTTTATGACATCCCAAGACTCGTCGGTGCTGCCATCATTAATAAAAATGATTTCATAGCTAAAGTTATTAGCTTCCATCACGCGTCTGATCCATGCTTCTAATTCAGGAAGCGATTCAGCCTCATTATATAAAGGAACAATTACCGATATATCCATTCCGCTATATTTTTATTGGATTAATTTTTTATTTTGCGAGCTTGCACTATCATAGATGCTATCATTGAAAGGATGGAGCCGGTAAACACAGCAAGCCATATTGATTCAATGACAATGTTTATGGGAGTGGGTAGCATGTTATTTTCAATCATTTTTGTTAACACTTCAGCAATCTCCTTGCCCTCTTTCCAATCATTTGCCATATATACATCGATAAGCGTCTGTATTTGGGTTAGAATAAAATCGGGATTAATCCATTTCATGTAAATAAGAACTACGATGCCTGAGATTAGGGAGCCACAAAAGAATGTTGTTATACCCTGTACCCATAGCGCTGAAAATTGGGTTGTGCCGTTGTCGTTAACATAACTGCGACGAAGAAATCGGTATATGATAAATGGCACTCCCAATACTAAGATTATTGAGAGTAGTCCTGCAAATGGGATCGTCATTGAGAACGCAGAAGCGAAAAACATGATGATGAGATATATTCCAACGAATAAACCATCATCAGCACCTCTTCTATATACCGATTTTTGCTCTGTCGACATTATGTGTTATTAATAGCCTGTATAACTGTGTGGAGATAGACGTTTGAGCTCGACCTTGACATCATCGCTGACATTTAGTGTGTCAATGAATGAAGCAATGCTTTCGGCTGTAACAGTTGAATTTACACGAGTTAATTCTTTTAATGTCTCGTAGGGTTTAGGATAACCTTCACGACGAAGGATTGTTTGAATGCCTTCTGCAACTACATTCCACATTGAGTCAAGGTCAGCTTTAATGGCGTCTTCGTTAAGGAGTAGTTTGCCAATACCTTTTAGGGTGCTGTGAAGGGCGATGAGCATGTGAGACATAGGCACGCCTATGTTGCGAAGAACTGTAGAGTCGGTCAAGTCGCGTTGTAGACGAGAAATGGGGAGTTTCATTGCCAAATGGTCAAGTATCGCATTTGCAATACCAAGGTTGCCTTCTGAATTTTCAAAGTCAATGGGGTTGACTTTGTGTGGCATTGCTGATGATCCCACTTCTCCGGCTTTGATTTTTTGTTTGAAATATTCCATAGATATGTATTGCCACATATCTTTGTCAAGATCAAGTATTATTGTGTTTATGCGTCGCATTGCATCAAACAACGCAGCAAGATTGTCGTAGTTTGAAATTTGTGTAGTGTACTCTTCACGTTGTATTCCAAGTTTCTCGCTAAGGAATGAAGCCCCAAATTTGCGCCAATCGATATTGGGATAGGCTGTGAGATGTGCATTGAAATTTCCTGTAGCCCCTCCAAATTTACCGCTGATGGGAACTGCATCAAGCATTGCTAATTGTTGGCGAAGACGGTATGAGAATACTCTGATTTCTTTTCCGAGTCGAGTGGGCGATGCCGGTTGACCATGTGTCTTTGCAAGCATAGGTAGGTCTTGCCATTCATCGGCACAGCCTTCAAGATGCTCGATGAGTTGAAGTAACAATGGACGATATACATCAGAAATAGCTTCTTTTACAGACAAAGGAACTGATGTATTGTTGATGTCTTGAGATGTTAGACCAAAATGAATAAATTCTTTATATACTTCAAGTCCAAGTCGGTCAAATTGCTCTTTGATGAAATATTCTACAGCTTTTACATCGTGGTTTGTTACGCTTTCAATTTCTTTGATGCGAGTAGCATCGGCGATAGAGAAATTTAGGTATATCTCGCGCAATTTTCCGAAAATATCATTTGATATTGATGATAGTTGTGGCAATGGCAGCTCGCAAAGAGCGATGAAATATTCTATTTCAACGCGTACACGATATTTAATCAGTGCGTATTCAGAAAAATATTCATCAAGTTTTTCACACTTGCCACGATAGCGGCCATCTATTGGAGAAATTGCTGTGA
>CAZCEB010000093.1:0-6857 GCA_964497305.1 uncultured Muribaculaceae bacterium
AACATCTACACTTATAGAGGCAATACAAAGTTTCTATAACTCACAGGTTGCGTGTTCGGTTATGAGTATTTATGACCGAGATTTTATAATTCCATTCAGCACCTATAACTCGCAATTGAGATTTTTGAATGGGGAAACCGGGGTCAATAAACAACACTTTGTTTTTGCCCGGAATGCGTTGTGTACACGCAATAAATGAGCCATAGGATCCTGCAACACTGCCCACAGTAGGGACACATGCACGTGGAGATATGTCAACATTTAGAAACGCTTTTACATAACGGATGCTTCATGCTTTAGCTCCGGGACTCCGGCAGCAGCAGGATATTGAGAGCCAACGCCTCGGTCGAGAGCTGCTTTTTCGGCTTCCACTCCCAATTTATTTACAGGCAACCCGGGAGATCCCTGATCCATGCGTATAAAAGGTATTCCCGTTTCTTTTTCCAAATATTGAGCGACGAGCAAAACCTCGCCTATTGTAGCTTGCGAGAGGTCGGCAACATGTAAATCCTTGACAGCCTTTTCTACCAACTCTTCACTAAAAATCTTCATTTCAATATATTTCTATTTTACAGCATTCAACCCTATATCAAATGCCTTTTGATTCATTTCCACCACAGTTGCGCCTTTTGAAGCAAAAACACGAGCAATACTTTGACGAAGTTGTTCAGGAGTAAGAATTTCTATATATTTTGCAGCCATACCTAATAGTACGACATTGGCACTTTTAGGCACATTATTTTCTTTAGCAACATCTTCAATGGGTAATACTTCGACATGAGGCAAATTTTTAATTTCCTGCATCATCACATCCTCATCGGGATAATTGGGTATATTCTTAAATGCATGAGAAGATGTAACCACCCATCCCTCTTTATCTAAATAAGAAACATATCTTAATGCTTCCATAGGCTCCATTGATATTATCAAATCAGCTGCTCCTTGCTTTATCAAATCAGAATGAATCTCATCGGTTGACAATCGCAAATTGGATTGAACATCTCCTCCTCTCTGACTCATGCCATGCACCTCAGCCTGCTTCAAACTCAATCCATTTGCAGCCACAGCATCTCCTATAATTGTTGCAATCGTGAGAATTCCTTGCCCACCGACACCGGCTAATATTATATCTTTTTTCATTGTTTTTGAGCTTTTTGTTGACGTAGTTTTCGATTTAGCGTTTGGATACATTCACGACGAGGGATAATAACTGACACGCCTTGATATTCTATTTCTTCACGAATAATGCGAGTAATCTCTTCCATATTCTTAGGCAACGGAACTACTACACGCACATGCTCAGGCTCTACTCCCAATCCCAAACATATAGCTTCAAATTTATTCGTTCCTGCCGAGTCTTGTCCGCCTGTCATTGCAGTTGTGAGATTATCAGATATCATAACCGTAATATTGGATTTATCATTGACAGCATCCAACAATCCGATCATTCCCGAATGTGTAAATGTCGAGTCTCCAATAACTGCAATCGACGGATGCACACCGGCATCAGCAGCACCCTTAGCCATCGTTATTGAAGCTCCCATATCGACACAACTATCAATTGCTCGGAATGGAGGTAATGCTCCAAGTGTATAGCAACCGATATCACCAAAGATGCGAGCATCGGCATATTCGGCAGCAACTTTATTCAACGCATCATAAACATCTCTATGACCACAACCTTGACACAATGCAGGTGGACGAGGCATTACATTTTGTGCATTCTCAAATGTTTGTTCCATTTTTACTCCTAAAGCTGTGCCAACGCAATCAGGAGTTAATTCGCCCATGCGAGGAAGGTCGCCGGTCAATCGTCCTTTCAACTTATACTCTGCACCAAGTAACGATTTTACTTGTTCTTCCACAAGAGGCTGACCATCTTCAGCTACAAGCAATGACTCACAATTGGCAGCCAACTCCTTTATAGCGATTTCTGGTATCGGATATTGCGACACTTTCAAAACAGGAACGCCCAATTTTGTCGGGACATTCTCCATCACATAGTTATAAGCGATGCCACATGCGATTACCCCTACTTTAGCTTTTACACCTCCGACAGGTAACAATTTGTTATACTTTGACTCTTCTGATGATTTCATCAGTTCGGGTTGTTTTGCAACCAATCCTGCATATTGTCGACGAGCATTACCCGGCAACAGCACCCAATGTGTGCGTTCATTATCAGGATTAAGAGCTTTTTGTGCAACAGCAGTTCTCACCTCAACTCCTGCACGAGAATGAGCCAATCGTGTAACAATGCGCATGAGTATCGGCAATTTCATTGCTTCAGATAATTCATAGGCATACTGCATCATGTCATAAGCCTCTTGTTGAGATGATGGCTCAAGCACAGGTATCATTGCAAATTTTCCATAGAAGCGTGAATCTTGCTCATTCTGCGATGAGTGCATTGATGGATCATCAGCAGCAACATTCATCCCAACATGTTTCATACACACCAACGCTCGTTTCCCGGCATAAGACATACCTAAAGCAGCTTCCATTGCTGTTTTCTCGTTGGTACACCATCGGCTACGCACGTCTGGTGCATGAGCTTGAATATATTCCGTTATCTCAGTAGAGGGAGTTCCGGGATAGGCATACACACCACTAATTCCGGCATGTATTGCTCCCAACGCAATCGCTTCATCTCCCAACAATAATTTTCTCTATCATTATTTCTAATTTACCTTTATTTTCTCCTTTAATCGGCATCATTCAATACTGGAAATTTCTCGCGGAATTTATATAACGCGTCTATATCAACATCAACCGAGGCTTCACATTCCTTGCCATCTTCACAAGAAACGATAACCTTGCCATACGGGTCTATGACCACGCTTCCGCCACAATATTTACATGCAGGATCCTCTCCCACTCGATTTACACCTGCAACATAGCATTGGTTTTCAATTGCTCGCGCCACCAACAATGCGCTCCAAGCCGACACACGTGGTGTTGGCCAACTTGCCACATACAAAATCATGTCATAGTCCCCTCTGTTGCGCGACCACACAGGGAAACGCAAGTCATAACACACTTCAAGCAAGATGCGCACTCCTCTGAATTCCACTACTACACGCTCCTCTCCGGGAGTAAATCTAAGATGCTCACCTCCATAGGTAAACAGGTGTTTTTTATCATAATAGGCGACACTGCCATCGGGTTTTACAAAATAGAAACGATTATAATATCGACCTTCACTTGTTACAGCTACGCTACCGGCTATCGCCGCATTAATTTCAGCCGACTTTTGCTTCATCCATTGCAATGTTGCACTATCTATACTCTCGGCAATTCCTTCGGGATTAGTACAGAAACCGGTAGAAAACATCTCCGGTAACACATATATATCTGATCCGGGATTTCTATTAATCGCATCATCGGCTCTCTTTACATTTTCAGCAGGATTAGCCCATCGTATATCTCTTTGTAATATTGTAATTTTCATTTTTAGGGCATTAAAAACGCAAATATAACAATTATAAGTATAATTTCATTACTATCTCTAACATTTTGCGCCCTTTTACATTCAATCTCCAACATTATTCCACCTCCATTATATTACATCTTGTCCAAAAGATGTTTTTTTGCTTACTTTGTAAAAATTATACACAATGGCGATTATCGAAATCACATCGTTGCAACACCCGGGAGTAGAGATTTTCTCAACTCTCACCGAAGCTCAATTACGCAATCGCATTGAGCCGGATAAAGGCATTTTCATTGCCGAGAGTCCCAAAGTAATTAATGTTGCACTTAATGCAGGATATGAGCCCATTGCAATACTTTGTGAGCAAAAACACATCACAGGCGATGCTGCATCAATCATTGAACGTTGCCCTGATATTCCTATATACACAGGATCACGAGAGTTACTTGCATCACTCACCGGATATACGCTCACTCGCGGAGTATTGTGTGCAATGAAAAGACCAAAACAATTGAGCATCGAATCGGTGTGCCATGACGCCCAACGCATCGTTATAATTGATGGTGTTGTTGACACGACCAATATCGGTGCGATATTCCGTTCGGCTGCAGCACTTGGCATTGACGCCGTTTTACTCACGCCCTCATCATGCGACCCTCTCAATCGACGAGCAATAAGAGTCTCAATGGGCTCGGTGTTCCTCGTGCCGTGGACTTGGATTGACACCCCGCTCAATCGGCTCAAAGAACTTGGATTTCGCACCGTAGCAATGGCTCTTAGCGATAATTCAATTTCAATCGATGATCCTAAATTATTGGCAGAGCCTCGACTTGCAATCATCATGGGAACTGAAGGAGACGGACTTGCTCACGAGACCATCGCCGAAGCCGACTATGTTGCACGCATCCCCATGCACCACAATGTCGATTCTCTCAATGTTGCAGCAGCGTCAGCCATAGCATTTTGGCAATTAAGAAAAATTTTACAATGACAAAAAATAGTTCAATAATAGGTCATATCGCATGCTTTGCGGCATACGCAATATTCGGATTTAACATCATCGTTTGCAAAGATTTGACAAGCGGGAACATCGTTTCACCCATGGCCTTGTTTTGTATCCGTTCGATTGGAGCGGGACTCATATTTTGGCTCATATCACTATTCATGCCTGCCGAAAAAGTTGAAAAGAGAGACTATCTCAAAATCTTTGCGGCATCTATTTTTGGTTTCTTCTTGACACAGATAACGTTCCTAATGGCAATCTCTGAAATCACCCCAATGGATTGTTCTATTGTCAGTTCCATGTCGCCAATATACACAATGTTTATTGCCGCAATAGTGCTTCGTGAGCCCATTACATTGAAAAAGGCAGGTGGAGTGCTTTTGAGTTTCGTCGGAATAATTTACCTGATTTTAAATAGCACTCGAGCATCAGGGAATGTCGCCGAGAGTTCTGTAACAGGAATTGCGTTGATGATTATTAACAGCATTTGTTTCTCGTTATATTTGGGAATGTTTAAACCCACTATATCAAAATATTCAGTTATTACATTCATGAAATGGATATTTCTGTTTTCCACAACAATATCTTTACCATTTGCAAGCAAAGAAATCATTACACTTGAATATTCAACATTACCTACATCGTTTATAGGCGAATTGTCATTCTTGATAATATTCGCAACATTTATAACATATTTTCTCATTCCTATAGGTCAAAAACGCATACGCCCCACATTGGTCAGCATGTATTCCTATGTTCAACCCATAATCGCCATTGCGATAAGCACATACATTGGGATGGACACCCTTAGTTGGCAAAAAATTCTTGCAGCAACAACAGTTTTTGCCGGTGTTATACTTGTCAGCTTCAGTCGCGCGGCAAAATCATAATTGCATTTTCTCAATAGATTGATTACCTTTGATTAAATAATTATATTGACTTTTAATTCACTCAAAAATATCATAATGGATTTTGAATATTTAGATAATTTTGAAGAGAAGATGCAAGAGGAGCTTTTGCGTCTCTGTCGCAACTATAAAATGCTTGACGACATGCTTTTATGCAACGATGATATCGACGAACGATGGAAAGAATTGGCTCCAGAGTATATGGTTGATGCCGTAGAGCAAATTCGCGATTATCCAACTGTTTCCGTTGCTTGGGCTGGTTATCTTGGCATGGCTGTAGCATGGGGATGGGATGCTGATTGGGAACAATATAAAGACATGAGCTACAAATCATTCTACGGGGCACAAGGATTTGATGACATGGATGAACACATCGTTGGCACAATGCTCGGTGTATCGCTTGACAGCGCAGAAGCTAAAGAGATTGAAGCCTTAATACGCCGTTGTGGAGAAACTGCCGTTACACTCATCCGTCACGAACAAATTGATCCACAGACACCCATGGCATTTCATGTGTTTGCTCGCGCTTGTCGCTCAATGTTCCGCATTGGAGCAGCCATAGAACTGAAACGCCTCGGCTACCGCTTTGAAAAAATCAACCTCAACTAACCGAGTTATCGGCAAAGTTTCATTCAAATAATCATTACTATCATGAGAAAAAATTTTGGAGTTAAAACATGGCTATACCCGATGCCTGTTTTTATTGTTGCGGCATACGACAACGACGGCAACCCCAATGCCATGAACGCTGCATGGGGCGGTATATACACCGACAATATGATAGGTATTTGCCTGTCGGAAGACCACAAAACAACACAAAACATTCTCGCCACTCGTGCATTCACAGTGAGCATGGCAACTGCTGACCAAGTTGTGGCTTGCGACTATGTGGGAATAGTTTCAGGCAATAAAGAGCCTGACAAATTCCTCAAAGCCGGTTTTCATGCCACAAAGTCAGAATTTGTCAACGCTCCCATTATTGACGAGCTACCTATGACAGTGGAATGTGAATTGGTATCATACGATACTGAAACATGCTTCATGGTGGGGAAGATAGTAAATGTATCAGCCGACGAAAAGATCCTTAACGAAAACGGCAAGATTGACCTATCAAAACTACGTCCCATCACCTACGATCCTTGCGACAACAATTACATTGAACTCGGTGCAAAAGCAGGCAACGCCTTCTCCGACGGCAAAACCCTCAAATAAACAACACATCCGGTGGTGGCGCTTCGCTTACCACCGGCTATTCAAATATAGCCCTTCGGGCAATCAAGAGCCTCAACTCGCAAAATGTGAGTTATTACCCCCACCAGGCTCTGCAAGCCTCGTTCCCTTCCTATCGCTTGTCTCCTTGCGACTGAAAGGTTAGATTTATTCTGATATATCTTTGTTGTATATCAGAATTTTTGTTTAACTTTGGACCGATAGTGTAAACTATCACGACATTTTGAATTTATAGCGTTTTTGCTATTGTACTTGATTTAGAAAACTGCCAATTTTCAACGCA
>CAZCEB010000094.1:0-6828 GCA_964497305.1 uncultured Muribaculaceae bacterium
TATCATGGCAGGTCTTTTAACCTGCATCAGTATTACTGCTCAAGCGCAGGATGCTAAAACAAATGAGCCAAAAGGCAAAGCAATTATTCAAGTATTTGGAAACTTTCACTCCGGATTTGGTGTTGAAAATGAAGATCGGGGTTTTGAGTTAGAACGCAGTTACTTAGGATATGAATATAAACTTGGAGACGGTCTCTTGGTAAAAGGAGTAATGGACATAGGCAAATCAAGTGATGTTTCTGACTATCAACGCATCGCCTATATTAAAAATGCATTGGTTAGCTGGGAAAAAGGAAATATGACTTTAAATGGTGGTCTTATTTCTACGACACAATTCAATTTCCAAGAAAAATTTTGGGGTTATCGCTACATCATGAAATCATTTCAAGATGAATATAAATTTGGTAGTAGTGCCGATTTGGGTATATCAGTTGCATATAAATTTGCCGATTGGATTTCTGCAGATGCTATTATCGTAAATGGCGAAGGCTATAAAAAGGTACAAAAAAATGATGGTTTGAACTATGGGTTAGGTGTAACATTAACCCCTATCAACGGATTTAGTATTCGCCTATATGGTGCATTAAACGAAAGCAGTGAAGACATTAAGAAAGATATTATAAATTTGGCGGCATTTGCAGGTTATAAACACGAAAAGTTCTCAATTGGCGCCGAGTATAACTATATGAGTAATGCTTCTTATGTTGACAACGCTGATCAAAGCGGTTATTCTATATATGCATCTGCAAAACTCTCAAAATGTACAGACCTTTACGCAAGATTTGATGATTTATATTCCAAAAATGATTGGAACAAAGCAAAAGATGAATCAGCAACAATTATTGGCGCACAATTCAAGGTCGGCAAATATGTAAAAATCGCGCCTAATTTCAGAATGAATATGCCTAAACATGATGGTGCGGAAAATGGTTATTCTGCATATATAAATTGTTATTTTGGTTTTTGATTATAAATTTATTTAATAGGTACAAGATTATGAAAAAGATTATTTTATCAATTATGACATTATCATTTGCTCTTCTTATGGTTTCTTGTGGAAATGGTAATGCGACAAAAGAAAGCCGTAAGGCTCAAGAACTTTCAGGAGCAGGTGCAACATTTCCTCTACCCTTTTATAATGTGATATTTGAAGAGTACACACAAATAAATGGAGATGCAGTAGCCTATGGAGGTATCGGCTCAGGCGGAGGTGTAAGAAACTTGCGTGATAAAATTGTAGATTTTGCAGGTAGTGATGCTTTTCTATCAGACAAAGAAATGGCAGAAATGGCTCCTGTTATTCACATTCCTACATGCATGGGAGCAGTCGTTTTAGCATATAATCTTGACAGTATAAGCGATCTTAAACTTTCAGGTGATGTTATTGCTGATATTTTTGCAGGAGAAATAAAAATGTGGAATGACGCTCGTATTGTTGCATTAAATCCTAATGCTAATCTTCCTGAGGAGGCAATAATTCCTGTATTCCGTTCTGATGGTTCAGGTACAACATTTGTATTTACTGATTATCTATCTAAAGTAAGTGAGTCTTGGAAATCAAAATATGGAACAGGTAAATCAGTAAACTTCCCTTCAGGGCAAGCAGCCAAAGGTAATCCCGGAGTTGCAGGTGTTATTAAACAAACAAAAAATTCTATTGGTTACGTTGGCTCAGAATATGCTTTCGCACAAAAAATTCCATACGCGCAAATTAAAAATTCAAACGGAGAATTTATATCACCTTCCTCAATAACCATTTCGGCAGCAGCATCAGGAGAAATCCCTACTGATACTCGCTGTTCAATCACAAACTCAGATGCAAAGGGAGCTTATCCAATTTCAACATTCACATGGATGATTATATACACAGAACAAAATTATTCAGATCGTAGCCGTGAACAAGCAATTGCCACACTCGACTTATTGAAATATATTCTTTCAGACTACGCTCAAAACATTACATCTGAAGTTCACTATGCACCCCTACCAGCCAAAGCAAAAGAGCTAAGCTTGAAAAATTTGGAATCTGTTACTTATAATGGTGCTGCATTATTACAATAATCAAAATTCATGAACGATAAATTATATCGAATAATATTATTTATTACTGCATTGATAATGCCAATAGTGTGCGGGGGCGTTATATACGCCCTCGTAACTGATGCATACGAAGCATTCGAACATTTCGGTTTTTTCAATTTTCTCACATCTTCGGAATGGAGTTATACAGAAGGAGCCGAACAATATGGCGCACTACCCTTTATTACAGGAACATTAATGACCACATTATTGGCTCTTATTTTTTGTATCCCATTTTCTTTACCTGTAGCCTTGTTTGTTGGAGAATATTTCAAAGGGACAAAAATAGCGTCGATATTAAGTACTGTAACCGATTTATTAGCCGGCATCCCATCTATAATATATGGATTATGGGGGTTTTACTCTTTACGACCTATAATTATGGCATTAAACATTTCACCACAAGGCTCAAGTGTGCTTACAGCCTCATTGGTATTAGCCATAATGATTGTTCCATATGCGGCATCGCTAAGTGCTGAATTTATAAAAATGGTCCCTAATGACCTGAAAGAAAGTGCATATAGTCTCGGCGCAACTCGAACTGATATCGTTCGCAAAATAATATTTCCAGTTGCCGGATCAGGTATATTCTCATCCTATATATTAGCTATTGGTCGTGCATTAGGAGAAACAATGACAGTAACAATGCTAATTGGAAATACCAATAATATCCCTGATTCAATAACATCAACCGGGAATTCTATGGCTTCAATTATAGCCAATCAATTTGGCGAAGCCGATGAACTGCGCCTGTCATCGCTGATTGCTATCGGACTTATTCTTTTCTTAATTACAGCAATCATCAACATGATAGGCAAAATGATGATTAAACGAGCAAGAATAGCTTAATTATGATACAATTTAAAATTAAACATCGTTTAGCAATAGATAAATTAGTACTTTGGGGGATTTGCATATTAGCAACTCTTACTGCTGTTCCTCTATTTGCAATAATAGGAGAGGTATTACTTCGTGGGTACAAACAGCTATCGTGGACCTTTCTCACAGAGCCAACCCCAACTGCATATAAAGCAATGAAAGCCATCGAAGCAGGAGAAACAATACCTGGTGGAATTGCCAATGGAATCATTGGAACAATGATAATGCTTGGGATGGCAATTATTGTTGCTGTCCCTACAGGGATTTTGTGTGGAGCATTTTTGGCTGAAAATTCTAAAAACCGGTTTGCTCAAGTTGTTAGTTTTCTAACTGATTTATTACAAGGTACTCCATCAGTTATTATTGGTATTGTAACCTATATTTGGGTAGTTGTTCCCATGAAAAGATACTCAGCAATTGCAGGCAGTGTTGCTCTTTTTATTATGATGCTTCCTCTCATAATACGTTCTACAGAAGAAACTTTAAAAATTCTTCCTTCATCGCTCAAAGAAGCAGGATTGGCTCTTGGAGGAAATCGTGCTCGAGTAATGCTAAAAGTACAACTACCTACCGCATTTGGTGGCATCTTTACAGGTGTATTACTCGCGATTTCACGAGTAATAGGCGAAACAGCACCGCTCATGTTTACAGCTTTAGGATGTTCTTTTATACGCTTCTCTATTGACAAACCCATTTCTGCAGTTCCATTACTAATTTGGGAGTTTTTTAACGATCCCAATCTTCAGGAATTGATATGGGGTGCTTCTCTCTTCCTTTTATTATTTGTTTTAATATTAAATCTTTCTGCTAAATATATTGCAAAAAAATGGAATCAATAAAACCTATAATTGAATTAAAAAAGACTTGTGTATCCTATACCAAGCAAACAATGGCGGTAAAATATGTATCGGCAGCTATCGAACGCAATACCATTACTGCTATTATGGGACCTTCAGGATGTGGAAAATCGACACTCCTGCGTGCCGTAAATCTAATGCACAACCTTTATCCAAATATTCGAGTAGATGGTGAAATATTACTCAATGGTGAAAATATCCTATTTATGGAGCCAATTGATGTTCGTCGCCGAATAGGAATGGTTTTTCAACGACCTGCCCCTTTTCCGACCATGAGTATTTTTGAAAATGTTTTATCAGGATATGCTCTAAATGGTATTCGCTTGACTAAAGACGAGAAGATGCAAATAGTAGAACGTTGTTTGAAAAGTGTTGCGTTATGGGACGAAGTAAAGGATGTTTTAAATAAAAAAGGTACATTTCTTTCAGGGGGGCAGCAGCAAAGGTTGTGTATAGCTCGTGCATTGGCTATGAAACCCGACGTATTATTAATGGACGAACCGACATCGGCACTTGATCCTATTGCAACTAAACACATTGAGGAGCTATTATTGGATCTCCAAAAAGAGGTTACTATATTAATTGTAACCCACAATATGGGACAAGCAATGAGAATTTCTTCTCGTTCAATGTTTATGTATTTAGGTGAATTGGTTGAATATGGCGACACTGATACAATGTTCTCTAATCCGACCGATGAACGCACCAAAGAATATTTGACGGGTAAAGTAGGATAAACTATTTTTTCACAAGAGTCCATTTTGCATTCTGATAGTTTTTCATCTTCAATCAATCTATTTTACTGCTAATAGCCACTACTTTCACATTAAACTCAGACAAAACTTTGACTTTTTGCTATAAAACATATAAAATAGTTTTGTTTTCTTGAAAATGTTGTTTTATATTTGTGATAGAATCAATACCATTAAATTTCATATACTATGGATATTAATAATATCATGACCTCGCTTGAGGCAAAACACCCTGGAGAGAAGGAATATCTACAGGCCGTGAGAGAAGTGTTGATATCAGTTGAAGATGTTTACAACCAACATCCGGAATTTGAAAAAGCACGAATAATAGAACGCATGGTCGAGCCCGACAAAATTGTTACATTCCGTGTAACATGGATTGACGATAAAGGCGATGTGCAAACCAATATCGGATATCGAGTACAATTTAACAATGCAATTGGACCATACAAAGGAGGTATTCGTTTCCATGCATCTGTTAATCTTTCAATATTGAAATTTCTTGGATTTGAACAGACTTTTAAAAATGCTCTAACTACCCTACCAATGGGAGGGGGCAAGGGTGGCTCTGATTTCTCTCCAAGAGGGAAAAGCGATCGAGAAATCATGCGCTTCTGTCAAGCTTTTATGCTTGGTTTATGGAAAAACCTCGGACCTGATCGTGATGTACCAGCCGGAGATATAGGCGTAGGTGGTCGAGAAGTCGGATATATGTATGGCATGTATAAAAAACTTGTAGAAGAACACACCGGAACATTTACCGGTAAAGGTCTTGATTTCGGAGGCTCTCGCATACGCCCTGAAGCAACAGGTTTTGGTGCGTTATATTTTGTTTCCAACATTCTTGAAAAACATGGAGAAAATCTTAACGGCAAAACCGTTGCGATATCAGGATTTGGAAATGTTGCATGGGGAGCAGCGCTAAAAGCTACCGAATTAGGAGCTAAAGTTGTTACGATTTCGGGACCTGACGGATATGTTTATGATCCTGACGGAATCAGTGGTGAAAAAATTGATTACATGCTTGAACTTCGAGCATCAGGTAATGATATCGTGGCTCCTTACGTTGAAAAATATCCGCATGCTACTTTCTTCGAAGGTCGCAAGCCTTGGGAACAAAAAGTTGATATAGCCCTTCCTTGTGCAACACAGAATGAACTTGATGGCGAAGATGCTAAACAGCTTGTTGCCAACAATACATTGTGTGTAGCTGAGGTTTCAAACATGGGATGTACTCCTGAGGCTATTGACACATTCATTGAAAACAAAGTAATATATGCCCCGGGAAAAGCAGTGAACGCTGGTGGTGTTGCAACTTCTGGTCTTGAAATGAGCCAAAATGCCATGCATCTCACTTGGAGTGAAGAGGAAGTTGACCAAAAACTACATGGAATCATGAAAGATATCCACTCTCAATGTGTAAAATATGGCACACAACCCGATGGATACATAAACTACATGAAAGGAGCCAACATTGCAGGCTTCATGAAAGTAGCAAATGCCATGATGGGGCAAGGAATTATATAAACTATTTCAGATTAAATAATAAAACAATAAGCGTGGTCTTTTAATAAGGTCACGCTTTCTTTTTTCTCATTAATACCATGCAATTACGGAATATATCAATATAGCAAACGATATTAAACATCCCATAAATATCATCAGATCGGAAAGATGATATGCGATAGATGTTCCTCCAATTGCAATATTTCCATGTGCTTTTTTATAATAATATGTACGAGGAGTAGATATTTTATGTGTAACATATTTCGATAAATAATATACTGCGATTGCAATTGTACTTCCAACCATTGCCCCAATTATTAAATCACCGGGATAATGAACGCCTAAATATAATCGTGAATATGAATTTAGAAACGCCCACACAAAAATAAATATTGTAAATCTTCTTGCAGAAAACAATAACGACAAAAATGTTGCAAGTGCAAAAGAGTTTGCGGCATGACATGAAGGAAAGCCATAGGCACCTCCACGATAGCCATCAACAATATGTACCTCCGGGGAAATAGGGTTTAATATATTAGATGGTCGCAATCGTTCTACATAAGGGCGTATGTGAGATGCACACACATGATCGGCAAGTCCAACAGCCAATACTGTTCCCAACACAAACACTGTTGCTACTTTCCATCCATAACGACGATACAGAATGAATAATATCACTGTATACATTGGTGCCCATATTAATTTACCTGTAAATGCCATCATAAAATAATCCATCAAAGGCATGTTCAAGTCAT
>CAZCEB010000095.1:0-3972 GCA_964497305.1 uncultured Muribaculaceae bacterium
TATTTTGTATTAATAGTGATAACAGACCTTCTATCCAATAATGCAGGATAATCTTTGCATGTCATATCAAATGAGCCATATTTATCACACACATATGTCGCTAATTGCTGTAATACATCGGAAGGGAAGCCCAATCGCTCGTGAGATAATATTAATTCTACAATCAACCCCCATGCTACAGCATATCCATGTGGGATGGGGTCTTCTCGTTTCAATGCCAAAGACTCAAATGCATGTCCGGCAGTATGACCAAGATTTAGCGCACGACGTATCCCTTTTTCAGTAGGATCCTCCTCAACAATGCGCTTTTTAACATTTACCGATTCCTCCAATAATTTCAACAAATAATCTTTATCATTAGAATTGGCAATGTCATAAGCGAGCAATTTATCATAAACATCTTTTCCGGAGATTAATCCATGTTTTAGCATCTCGGCATAACCCGATAAAATCTCTTCCAAAGGTAACGTTTTGAAAAATGCAGTAGAAATTATTACTGCTTCAGCTTCACAAAACACACCTACTTCATTCTTAAACCCATTAAAATTTATCCCCGTTTTACCTCCTACTGCCGCATCTACTGCCGACAACAATGTTGTGGGAACATTTATAAATCTCATACCTCGTTTAAAAGTTGCACCGGCAAATGCACCAATATCAGTAATAACTCCACCGCCAATGTTTATCAATAGCGACTTGCGTGTTGCTCCATTATCACATAATTGTTCCCATATAAACGCAAGTGAGTCAAGATTTTTATTTGCATCTCCCGACTTTATGGTTATAACTTTAGCATTAGCGATTGTTTTAGATTTCTCTTTCAATACAGGCAACACAAAGCGATATGTATTAACATCAACGAGCACAAAAACTTGAGGCGAATTAATTCCTTCAGCGACACGATCTATCGCCTCGGCAACCTCATTTGTGAATATTAAATCCTGATGTTTCATAATTGTTCTTTTATTTTAATGATGTAGTAAGCAACTCATATAATAATATGTGTATCTTTTCGGCACATTCTTCCATTGAAGGGAACACGACTGCTGCTCCAGTCTCAATCATTGCTTCTTGAGGAATAGGTCCGGTAGTAACCGCTATCGTAAATGCACCCGCATCAGAAGCCGATTTCACTCCAAGCGGGGCATTTTCTATCGCTATTGATTGCGAAGGTCTGACTCCGGCAAGTTGCATAGCACGAATAAACGGCTCGGGATGGGGCTTGCCATGAGAAACGTCTCGAGATGTAACACGCAATTCCTCAGAAAACGCATGTGGGAAATCGTCATTAATTCGATTTATCAATGAGGTCTGTCCTGAACCTGTTACAAGCACCCGTTTTATTCCTGACTCAACCAACACGTTTACCATTTTCTTTGCTCCAGGCATTGGGCTGACCGGCGGAAGCTCGCTAAAATATACCGTTTTACGATGATACAATTCTTCTATCTCTTCTGGTGTGGCATTTCGTCCATAAGCACGTTGAAAAATAATATCTATGGTTGATGCGCCGGTGCGCCCCTCATACATATAAAATTCCTCTTGTGTTGCCTCAATCCCCAATTCGGTAATCATTCTATACCATGCAGCGGAATGATTTCTCATTGAGTCATATAGCGTGCCATCCATATCAATGAGTGCAGCATGAGGTTTTACCGCTTTATAATGATGAGCCTTTAGAAAACGCACTATCTGAGGAACAAATGTTGTCATTTCTTGTTTTCTGAATTTAGTTCGTTTTGCATCTCTACCGGCGCCGGAAGATAACCTTCTTTTATCAACATTAATGAATCGGCATGAGAAATTGTGTCGGAAACCACATCGATAACAGCATTTGACTCTACCTTGCTACGATCAATTTCCAATTTCCCTAACTTGGCAACATCAACACCTCGACGGAACACATTTTCGATTTGATTCAATAGATTTATGCGAGTTGTATCGACAATAGCAACGCGTTCCGACACCATTTTATCTTTAAACTTGGCCTTACCCACCCTAATTTTCATATCATCCAAATTACCGGAAAGATTTAGTCCAAATTTAAATGGTAAAGGCGACTTAAGCACCGACACATGATAATTATAATTCAATGCCATATCATTACTTCCCATTACACCTAAACGATACCTATCAATATCAAACATAAATGGGAACAATTCCAACATTGAATTTTCTATCAACACCTCAACTGTCATATTATCAATCATGTTACGCTTTTTATTTTTAAACAGCAACCATTTTGACAACGATTTAAATGTTTCAGTATCAAGAAGCACCAAGCTATCGCCATGCAACTTTATAGCAGCATTTAGCGATGGCAAGACAAAGTTCATTGCAGTGTCAATATCGGTTGTCGCTGCAATATCTGCATCAATTATTCCTTCAAATTCTTTAAGCATAGGCATAATTGAATCTATTGCCGGCAACATATTTATAAATTTATTCAGGTCAAGATCTTTCACCTCCAATCCAAATCCAAATTTCAGATCTTTCTTTGACGGAGCGGTATAAAGAGCCGACAATCCGATTGTTCCAATATCGGTTGAGGCGGTGAGTTTCTGCATATTCAATGCTCCATCTCTAAGCATTATGATACCTCTCATTCGTTTCATCAACATATCGGCATATATCACATTATGTGCCCTCAATCTTATTGTCGCTTCTATATTTGAAGGCAACAATAATGCCGCCATTTGAGAAGTGTCTTGCAGTTGTTCTATTGCCATCTGCATACTATCCTCATCCTCTACATTTTCAAGGGAGAGGTTTTCAATAGCCTTTTCCGAAAATGCCACACCATCAAAGACAGCCTCTGCAATCTGGTTTACATCAACAGTATCACTTCTGACACTAAAGTCGATATATAATGGAGTCCCTCGACGAGAAGTCAATGCTCTACTTATATTCTTTATTGAGCCATTTATAAGGAAATCGCTCTTCCCTACAGTATAATTCACATTTTTAAGTGTGAGACTATCGGTTGTAAAATCTATATTTACATTTGACAAAACATTGCGCAATGGGAAATAGGGCGTAAACATTCGTCCTCGCTTAGCTGTAATTGTCCCATGCACATTCCATCGGCGTAGAAGTTCGCGTGTTGAATTATCAAGAGCAAAATCCATTATCTCTTTATCCGATATTTCCTCTACTCGATTTCTATTGCTTCTACGCATTGATGCTCGCATCAATTTAAACACAGAGTCTGAAGCAATATCAGGATGGAGTTGAGCTATCGAGTCATAACGAGCCTGCATGCGAGGGCTCATCTTTTTGCGCTTCTTAATGTGTGCCGTAATTCTAACATTGCCCTCACGCAAACTCATTCTATTTAATTTGTCGCCATAACTTAGGCTCTTTGAATCAATTGCAAGCAACAATTCAGGGATTTTTGCATCTTGTTGGAAACGACGAAGCGAAGCAATGCATCTTGTATCTCGCATGCGCACTCTGGATGAATCTGAAGCATGGAACACAACTCGATTAGCACTTATTGTTGCTCTCATAGGGTTTATCAAAGTAGAATCGGTGCTTGTAGCAATGTTTTTACACCCGATACCGGCTCTCATATTACTTACTATGAGCTTAGTTCCACTATAATTCACTCGTGCTGTATCGATTTTTATTGATGCCGTAAGCAATGAATCCACACTACGCTCTCCTCTGACAAAGCTATTGCTCGTTCCAAATTTAAACGTCGTTTCACGTGTATAAAAATCAGTAACAGAATCCTTATAGGTAAAATCTTGCAATGTTGCATCCCCCGATATTTTCACTTTATGGAAACCATTTCGACTCAACTGACTTTGACGCAATTTAACCGAAGTATTGGCTGTAAGTTTACCTCTGATTTCTCCCGGCAATTGATTCAACACAATTGGAGGAAGATTATTGAAATATAAGCTACCCTTAAAGTGAGCATTAATATTAGGGTCCTTTAATAAAGATGTGAAAGTCCCGTTCAATGCC
>CAZCEB010000095.1:3982-6752 GCA_964497305.1 uncultured Muribaculaceae bacterium
CATCTATACTCACTCCGTTTACAGTAAATGATTTAACCTTAACAACCGAAGCATTAAGATTATCCCCATTTATATTTGCATTAACAAGTGCTGAAATCAGTAATGGCTTGTGATGATTTCCAAATCGCAAACTCCCTTTTAGTAATTCCAACGTTGCATCAACCGTAGGCAAGCTATCTTTTGATACATTATAAGGCTTTAGCAATCTTACACTGGCATTCACACATAAATCTGTTTGAATACGCTGCAATACCGGGGCGTTATATTCGACAGGAATGTGCTTCATCGCATCAGCCAATGATAATTTATTTATCTGATAATCAAGTGCAGTAATTACCAAATCGTCGCTCATATCAATCGAGGTATTCAAGACACTATGTAACTCAGCTACATCAATTGCAAAATCTTTAACTGAAACTATATACGGAGCATCGGGATTCCACTCTATTTTCCCATTGAATCCAATTGGCAAATTATTTTCAATTATAGTGGGAGGTAACAATGCTTTAGCATCACCATTAAAAGCTATCTCATATTGTGGGGCTTCATTTCCGTCAATATACGTTGTTCCCAACACAATACCCACATTCAAACTGTCGGATATTGAGTTATATGTTATGGGTAATGCATCAGCAATAACAAATCGGTCAATTGAAATTTCCGACAAAGACAATGATGTTGAGCCGGTTGTATCAGGAGCCGATGGCGGGATAATATCAAAATTTGAGATTGAATCATTATATTGCACAAGATTTATCATCGGTTTACGCATTTCTACCTCATATACTTCGATTTTTCCTGAAACCAATGCCACAACACCCACTCCTCCATGAAAATGAGTTAGAGACAACAATGTATCGGCATTCTCAGGCAAAAGCGCACGTTGATTATCATCAAAATCAGAAAAATTATCCGACACAATAGTCAACGAGTCTACATCTACTCTCAACTGAGGAAAAGTCTTCCAGAAAGTTAGTTCTACTCTACCCACTTTCACCTGTGCTTCAAGATACTCATTGGCATATTGTTCAACTATGGGCGTCAATCGTTCAGGTGTTAAAATCCACACTATACAACCGAGCAACAACGTGATTAATAACACGATGCCCAAGATAATCCACAATAACGTTTTTGTCAATTTCTTGAAAAAGCCAACTCGCTTTGGAAATTCTGTTTTCTCTATATTTTCCATAACTTTTTATCGTGTCGTGATATGAAAGCACCCTTGACGTCGTTCATGCTTTACATAGCAACGTCCCTCCTCTTTCAAATCCTGTAATATTTCAGCAAGCAATCCTTTCAAGTCCTCTTGTGTGCGAGGAATATTAACCGAATCGCATATAAATTTACGATAGCTGATATCAAAAGTCGTTCCATATTGATGTGCCGACGACTTTGTTGCATTACGATTTCTTCGACGCAACCTTTTTATTGATGCAGGAGTGCGCAACACACTTGTTACTTTTATGCGATAATACCCTCCTCCTCGCACATTCAATGTATCATTAAACCTCTGCCCAATTTCACGCAATAAAGTTGCGGCATCTGATACGAGATAGGGCAATGAATGTGTGAGTTCTTCTACATAATATTCCCTACATGTTTCGATTTTCTCTATTGGCTTATCAATTTTCCAAACTGAAAAGATATCAGATATAGGCTCTATCCCTATACTCATTGCCGAATTTAAATGTACATCATTCAAATCCTTAAATTCTCGTCCGTAGATGCCCTTGAAATAGGTGCGCAATCGACGACCACCGGGGGGCATTGAATCAAAATGAATAGTGTACCTGTTAAATGCCACATTATTATCTCGCAATACCGTTTCATCAACCTCTTGTGATAAATTGTCTCCACAAGAGAACATGACACTCGCCATCACGAAAACAATAATAATGTGAAAACATTTCTTCATCACACAATTAATATCCCACTGTTTGTACAAGTATTATTCGTTGATTTTCATTAAGACCTAATGCTTCAGCAAGCGCATCTTCATCAAAGCTGCCACGAGTTACAGTACCCACCTCATTTGCCGCACACCACAAATATATATTTTGCATTACAGCCCCTGCCGATGTCCCGGCATATAGATCATTTGGCATTTTTTCCTCATCACTCACTATTGCGATATTAAGCAACGCCTTCTGTGCAAATTCTTGTTTGCCAGCAAGCTCTCGAATATCTTTATCATTAACCAATTTAAGAACATTAGCCTTGCCATCATATAAATATGCTCCTTCAGGAACAATGACATATATGCTCACTTCCTGCTTGTTCAATGCTGTGGGTATTGTCAATTTATCCTCACGATTAAATCCGCATGCTGCCCAAAGCAAATCAGCCAATTGCTGATCAGTCAATCTTTTTTCCGAATCAAATTTTCTGGTAGATTTACGCTTAGCAAGCGCTTCCATTAATGGCATTCCGCCGTTTTTTTGAGGTTGGGGAAGATTTATATCCGATGCACATCCACTCAGTGCAACAACCATCATTACAGATAAGACTAAAAATTTATACTTCATAACATTTACTACATTTTATGCGGTAAAGTTACCGTTTTATTCGCGTTCTGCCAAGCGTTATAATAAATTAATGTAATTATATTATTGATATCACAGAAAATAGTGTTACCTTTGCACTTGAAAAACTCATAGTGGAAAAATTTGGCTGCTTGCAACCACTCATAAAAAATGCTAAAACCCGCAACTCATTCCATCAATGTTTTTGGCTTTAGTTATTTTTTCGGCTCGCGACAGCGTCTATG
>CAZCEB010000096.1:0-6742 GCA_964497305.1 uncultured Muribaculaceae bacterium
TACGCCTACAAAGATAACATTTTATTTGTACCCACACTAAAAAGCTACTGAGCCAAAATGTGGCTTAATATGTCCATTTTATAGCTAATGTCGGGATTACATAAAATCGGTTATTGATTCCATCGGCCGGCCAAACTAAATTATTTGAGAATTCAACTTCGGTGCCAATGCTCAATTTAAACTCATCATCAACATTCTTCAAGGCTGAAAAATTAAGCCAAAATTGTGGCTCGCTCACAAATATCAATGACCCATTTACACTTTCGTCATAATATAAATCGGCAAATCCACTAAATGTATATAGTCCTTCTTTAAAATTCATGCCCCATACGGTTGTTAATTGCCAGCCATGTTTTGTTCCAATTTGTTGTCGAGCAAGATATTTATACATGACTTGAACCGAAAAGGTCTTACTAAAATTAGAGTTCGCCCAATTATATGCTCCCCCTAATAAATAAGCATCATTATAGGATCCATTTCCCGACAGACCGCCATTGTATTCCAAATGTATTGCTACAGGAGTTTTCCAAAAGCGCAATTCACGTGCGAATTCGGCATAGGCACTTTTCATAGTGTTATCACCTAAATCTCCATCTACAAAGAAATAGGTACTCCCCCATTTATCTGCTGAAAAATTCTCAATAGTAGCAGTTAAGTCAGGTCGGGTTGACAATTCTTTTCCGTAAAGAGTATGCCCAAAATCATAATGCATCTGTACATTTAATTGTGCATAAATGGCAACACTAATTATCGCCAATAAAACAGTAAATAATATCCTTTTCATAACAATTGATTTAATTTATAAACACAAACTTACACATAATAATTTTTATTACCTTAATTAAATAGAAATATTTTACCGATTTTATTATTAAAATTATGTCTTTGATTGCTGATAAAATCAAGAAAAGTTTGTATCTTTGCGTGCAATAAAATCTAAAGCTACATTTATATGTCGTTTATTGCAGATAGAGTAAAGATGGATGGTCTCACATTTGATGACGTCCTATTAATTCCGGCCTATTCGGAAGTGCTTCCAAGAAGCGTTAATCTCACAACAAAATTCTCTCGTAACATAACCCTTAATGTGCCTTTGGTTTCAGCAGCGATGGATACTGTTACCGAAGCTCAACTTGCCATTGCTATTGCTCGCGAAGGTGGTATCGGTGTTATTCACAAAAACATGTCAATCGCTGAACAAGCGCGCCAAGTACATGCTGTGAAACGTGCTGAAGACGGGATGATTTATGACCCGGTAACTATCAAACGTGGCAGCACCGTAAAAGATGCCCTAAACATGATGGCAGAATATCACATTGGAGGTATTCCGGTTGTTGATGACAATAACAAATTGGTGGGTATTGTAACAAACCGAGACCTTAGATTTGAGCTTGATTCAACCCGTCTTATCGACGAGGTTATGACTTCGGAAAATATTGTTACAACAACTCAATCAACCGACCTCGAGGAAGCTGCTCAAATTTTACAAGAGCATAAAATCGAGAAATTACCTGTTATTGACAATGACGGACACCTAATAGGTCTTGTTACTTATAAAGATATTACCAAAGCTAAAGACAAACCATTTGCATGTAAAGACTCTCGTGGGCGTTTGCGTGTTGCAGCAGGTGTCGGAGTAACTGCCGATAGCATGGACCGTGTTGACGCTCTTGTAGAAGCCGGTGTAGATGCTATCGTAATTGACACCGCACATGGCCACACTCGTGGTGTTGTGGGCGTGTTGCGTGCAGTAAAAGAAAAATATCCTCACATCGATGTTGTTGTAGGAAATATTGCAACAGGTGAAGCAGCTAAATACCTCGCTGAAAATGGTGCTGATGGCGTGAAAGTGGGCATCGGTCCAGGCTCAATCTGTACAACTCGCGTAATTGCCGGCGTGGGTGTTCCTCAATTAAGTGCTGTCTATGATGTAGCAAAAGCTCTTGAAGGCACAGGGGTGCCTTTGATTGCCGATGGTGGTATTCGCTATTCAGGCGATATCGTGAAAGCTCTTGCTGCCGGTGCTTACTCTGTAATGCTTGGCGGAATGCTCGCAGGTGTTGAAGAATCTCCCGGCGACACAATCATCTACAATGGTCGTAAATACAAATCATATCGTGGCATGGGTTCTCTTGAGGCAATGGAAAAAGGCTCTAAAGACCGTTATTTCCAAGCCGGAGAAGCCGACACCAAGAAACTTGTTCCCGAAGGAATTGCCGCTCGTGTGCCATACAAAGGCTCATTGTATGAAGTGGTATATCAAATGCTTGGTGGATTGCGTGCCGGTATGGGTTATTGCGGCGCTGAAAACATTGACAAGCTACATACTGCAAAATTCACTCGTATCACAAACGCAGGTGTTGCAGAGAGCCATCCTCACGATGTGGCAATCACAAGCGAAGCACCTAATTATAGTGCATCTCACCAATAATCAAGAAATGACAACGCATAAATTGCGTAACTCATAAGATTACAACGTATAGAGATATAATAAAATCAACATGATTTACGTTATATCTCTATACTTTTTAATGAATTTATAGCTTAAATTAATTAACAATGAATAAACAACTTTTGTCGGTGGTTATTGTTGCGGCAACATTATTGACTACCAACGCAAAAAACAATGATCCTGTATTAATGACAATCAATGGTAAAGATGTACACCAAAGTGAATTTGAATATCTTTACAATAAAAACAACAGCCAACAAATGCAACAACAATCCCTCGACGAATATGTGGATATGTTTGTTACATATAAACTTAAAGTAGCCGATGCCGAAGCTGCAGGATTAGACACAACAAAAACATTCATTAAAGAATTTAAAGGCTATCGCAACGATTTGGCCCGCCCCTACCTTCGAGATGCATCGGTTGAAGACAGTTTGATTCAAGTTGTTCATAATCACATGAAAGAAGATGTTGACGTAAGCCACATCATGATGCCTCTTGATTTGCCTAAATCTTCATTCTATAGGAATAAACTTGACAGCATTCGTACTGCAATCATAAACGGTGCAGGTTTTGAAGAAAACGCATTACAATTCTCTATTGATGGATCAGTAAGATACAACAATGGTCGTATGGGTTTCATTTCAGTAAATAAATACCCATATGCATTTGAAGAAGCGGCTTACGACACTCCCGTAGGAGAAATATCGCAAGTTATTGAATCACCCTTTGGTCTACACATCGTTAAAGTACATGGACGTCGACCAAGTAGCGGAAAAGTTTTAGCTCAACATATTTTGAAATTTACACAAGGGCTATCTTCTGAAAAAGCAGCACTCAAAAAAGCGCAAATCGACTCTATCTACAATGTAGTTAAAACAGGTGCCGATTTTTCAGATGTAGCAAAACGTGAAAGTGAAGATCCAGGTAGCGCACGCAACGGAGGTATGCTTCCATGGTTTGGTTCAGGTGAAATGATAGCAGAGTTTGAACAAACCGCATTTTCACTTGCAAATGGAGAGATTTCTGAACCTTTTGCAACTGCATACGGATACCATATCATTCACAAAATTGATAGCAAAGCAGTTCCAACTCTTGACGAGGCTCGCCAAGACATTTTGAACATTATTGCCGGAGATGAACGCAGCACTCTTGCAGAACGCACCAAGCTTGCAGCTCTAAAAAAAGAGCACAACACTCACATAATTGAATCATCAATGGACGATATCAAAAAAATGTTGGCAGAAAATAATGGCTATGATTCAACATTTATACGTAAATACACCGACAACAAACTAATTGTAGGGAAAGCAGGTGAATTAGAATTAACACTATCTGAAGTAATCAAAGCGATGCCAACAATCGCTCGTGTTACACCTGAAAGCGGTTATGATGTATTAAGAGAACGCGCTGAAAGTTTATTAGATGCAAGAACTCTTGAATATGAAGCATCTATACTTCACACTAAACATGCCGATTTCCGCAATTTAATAAATGAATATCGCGATGGCATGCTCCTATTTGAAATAAGCAACCGCAATGTGTGGGAAAAAGCATCAAAAGACAAAGAAGGACTTGAAGCATATTTCCAAAAAAATAAATACAAATACTCATGGGATGGTCCTAAATATAAAGGACATGTAATCTTTACAACAAACGATTCAATCAAAAATGAAATTGAAAAATTCCTTAGCGTAAATAAACTTGAGGGCGATTCAATCTCAAAAGTTTTGCGTAAAGAATTCGGACGTAATGTTAAAGTTGAACGCGTTATTGCTGGTAAAGGCGAAAACGAGATTATAGATAATATTGCATTCTATGGGAAAACTCCTGAATTAAAAGGAAAATGGAAATGCTATATTCCCTACAACGGAAAAATAATCAGTTGGGCTGAAGAAGCGGCAGATGTTCGTGGTCCTGTAACATCTGATTATCAAGCTGTTCTTGAAAAAGAATGGGTAAAATCTCTATATGAGAAATATCCTGTAAAAATCAATCAAAAGGTTCTTAATAAAATAAAAAAACAATAGTTTGTATTGATTTTTCTGCACAAGGATGTCGCTTAACTCCCCTATTTTCACTAATTTTGGGATAAATATTAAGCGATAAAACAATGAAAATCTATACTCAGTATATCCCCATTCTGCTAATTCTATTATTTATAACCTCATCTTGTGGCGAAAATGATAGAATCGAGAATGGGGATATATTGGTAAAAGTGGGTAATGAAATACTCACTAAAAATGATTTAGCCAAAGATTTTCCTTATGGACTATCAGAAAGCGACAGTACAAGATTTGCTCGAGCATATATTAAATCATGGATTGACAGCAAACTGATTGGCGAAATTGCATCTCGAAACATTAATGATTTGTCAAAAATAGATGCAATGGTTGAAAAATATCGCAATGAGTTGATTATGTGGGAATATCGACAACGCATGTATGAAAGTCATGCCAACAAAGAGCTATCAGATGATTCGATATTGACATATTACGAATCTCACAAACAGGATTTCATTACCACCCAACCCTTCATAAAAGGCATATACATTAAAATACCTGATAATGCAAAAAACATAAATCAATTAAAAAAACTTTATCATTCAGAAAAAGCTCAAGAGATAGATCAACTTGAAAAATTGTGTTTTTCTGAAGCCGTACATTATGACTACTTTAGAGATAAATGGATCGACTGGGAACAAATAGAGTCAAAAATACCTTATGACTTTGGAAATAATCCTGATTCATTTATAAAAATGAATAAATATATAGAGACTTCAATTGGTGGATTTACCTATCTTTTAAATATTTCAGACTATCTCCCCACAGGGTCTATAATTCCTATTGAAATTGCATCTCATTCAATAAAAGGCATACTTATAAATCAAAATCGCATACAATATGACAAAGAATTGCGCAATGAATTATTTAATATTGGCATAGAAGAAGGCGAAATTAAGATTTTATGTGATTTAGAATCGTGATAAATTAGTAATAATAATGTACCTTTGTAAATTCATTTTAAAAGATATCAGCGTGAAACTTAAAGTACTTGCATTTTGCTTCGCATGCGTAGGATTCGCATCATATACATCAGCACAAAATAACATTGCCGAAGAAGTTGCATGGGTTGTTGGAGACCAACCTATATGGAAATCAGAAATAGAAGAAATGTATCAACAAATGCAATATGAACGCATCCCCATTAATGGAGAACCTTATTGCGTAATCCCTGAACGTCTTGCAATAGAAAAATTATATCTACATCAAGCCGAACTTGATACTGTTGAAGTACAAGAAAGCATGATTTCGCAAGAGGTAGATTCTCGCATAAACTATTTCATTGCCAACTTAGGCTCAAAAGAAAAAGTAGAGGAATATTTCAACAAATCTATCCCCGAATTAAGAGAAACGTTAAAAGAAAACTCTCGAAATACACAAAAAATCAGAATGGTGCAACACTCTCTCACCAAAGGCCTAAAGACAACACCTTCTGATGTGCGACGATACTTTGATAAACTTGAAGTTGATAGTATTCCATTTGTACCAATGCAAGTTGAAGTACAAATAATGACACTAAATCCTGAAATACCTCGTGAAGAGATTGACGAAGTAAAATCAAGGCTAAGAGAATATTCCAATCGAATTAACAACGGAGAAGCTGATTTCTCTACTCTTGCGATTCTTTATTCAGAAGATGGCAGTAGTGTGCATGGCGGAGAAATAGGATTTAGAGGTCGCAGTGCGTTAGTACCTGAATATGCAGCAGTTGCATTCAATCTAAACGACACTAAAAAAGTTTCAAAAATTGTAGAAACTGAATATGGATTTCACATTATTCAATTAATTGAAAAACGAGGAGACCGCATCAACACTCGTCACATTTTGCTACGTCCAAAGGTCTCAGATAAAGACCTTGAAGTTGCAATAGGTCGTTTAGACTCTATCCGTACCGACATCTTGAATAAAAAATTCACATTTGAAGAAGCTGTTCCATATATCTCACAAGACAAAGACACTCGTTTTAGTAAAGGTGTAATGAATAATGAGAACAATAACAGTACCAGATTTGAAATGTCGCATTTACCACAAGAAATAGCCAAGGTTGTAAACAATATGCAAATTGGTGAAATCTCAAAACCTTTCATCATGAAAAGTACAAAAAACAATCGTGATGTTGTTGCTATTGTTAAACTAACTAATCGCATTGATGCACACAAAGCAAATCTATCTGACGACTACCAAATGATTAAGAGCATGTATGAAGATGCTGCAAAAAGCAAAATTT
>CAZCEB010000097.1:0-6735 GCA_964497305.1 uncultured Muribaculaceae bacterium
CAATTTTGTCGCTTTTACTTTTTTATTATAATTAGAAATAATAGTTATTCTTCAAATGTCATTTCGTCAAAACCTTCAGCCTCAAATTCGTCTTGATTGAATTCGTCAGAGCCATAGAAATCTTCGTCGAGATCCTCTGCTATTGCGGCAGCTTTTGCTTCGGCTTTAGCTTCATATTCTGCAAAATCAATTGTTTGTGGAGGAGGAGTGCCCATTGAGCAAGTGCATACAGGGTCAATGAGTTTTTTTCCTGTAATTATTTCTTTTAGTTCTATGAAGAATGCACGATCTGTCATATAGTCAAATACAAATATCATGCGTTGACCTTCATCCTCAAGGTAATCACTTAGGATTGTCTCGTCCATTAACCAAACATCTTGATCAGAATCAACATCCATGTCTTCAAGAGTGATTTCTTTTTCTTTTTCCCAATTGTTATCGCATAGGAAGAATGAACACATCTGATGCTTGTCATAGTTTACAGCATCGCATATAGCGTTGCGTAAATCAAGAAAAGTCATGTCGGCATCAATTTTAATCTCTCTTTTGAAATTGTCGACTTCGTCTGAAACAATGCGAAAATTAAAAACCATATACTATTAAATATTGTAATCGTTGTTATTTATATTAGTCTTTATTGCTTTTAAGAATTATGGTGCGAATATAATAATTTTACTCTAACAAATCTCCAAATTTGTGCTCTAAAAATTCAAAGAAATGATATTTAATATATTTTTTCACTGTAATGCTTGTAAAGAGACAAATTAAGCAATAATTTTTGCCTTTAAAACCATCTTTAAATTGGCACAAAGGTATAATATAATTCGATAAAAACAAAGACCGCCAAGCAAATTTGCTTGGCGGTCTTTGTTTCAAAAATAGTGTTATTATTTAACTTCCTCGAAGTCAACATCGGTAACGTTGTCGGCTCCGCTTTGTTGTTGGTTTCCGGGTTGTGTACCGCCTTGTTGTGCGTTGGCTTGAGTTTGTTGTTGCGCATTGATGATATCTTGTTGTGCAGCACCAAATGCCGTTTCGATTTCTTTGATAGCAGCATCAATACCTGCGATGTCTTGAGCTTTGTGAGCGTCTTTAAGTTTTGCTACTGCAGCTTCGATAGGTGCTTTCTTGTCAGCAGGAATTTTATCGCCAAGTTCGCTAAGTTGTTTTTCTGTTTGGAAGATAAGTGCGTCAGCTTGGTTTAGTTTGTCAACTCGTTCTTTTTCTTTAGCATCGGCAGCTGCGTTAGCTGCAGCTTCGTCTTTCATGCGTTTGATTTCTGCATCGCTAAGACCGCTTGAAGCCTCAATGCGTATACTTTGTTCTTTGCCTGTCGCTTTATCCTTAGCTGAAACGTTTAGGATACCATTAGCATCGATTTCAAATGTTACTTCGATTTGAGGAATGCCACGTGGTGCAGGAGCAATTCCATCAAGGTGGAAGCGTCCGAGAGTCTTGTCATCTTTTGCCATTGGACGTTCGCCTTGAAGAACGTGGATTTCAACTGAAGGTTGATTGTCGGCCGCAGTAGAGAATACTTCGCTCTTGCGAGTAGGGATTGTAGTGTTTGCTTCAATGAGTTTAGTCATTACACCACCAAGTGTCTCAATACCTACTGACAATGGGACAACGTCAAGAAGAAGAACGTCTTTAACATCTCCTGAAAGTACACCTCCTTGGATTGCTGCACCCACTGCTACCACTTCATCAGGGTTAACACCTTTAGATGGAGCTTTGCCAAAGAATTTTTCTACAATTTGTTGGATTGCAGGGATACGAGTAGAACCACCTACAAGGATTACTTCATCAATGTCGCTTGCAGAAAGACCTGCGTCTTTTAGAGCTTGTTGGCAAGGAACAATTGTCGCTTGGATCAAGCGATCTGCAAGTTGTTCAAATTTAGCACGAGTAAGAGTTTTTACCAAGTGTTTGGGGATGCCATTAACAGGCATGATGTATGGAAGGTTGATTTCTGTACTTGTTGTGCTAGAAAGCTCAATTTTTGCTTTTTCTGCAGCTTCTTTTAAACGTTGAAGAGCCATTGGGTCTTGACGAAGATCAATGCCTTCTTCTTTAATAAACTCTTCAGCAAGCCAATCGATAATAACGTGGTCAAAGTCGTCTCCCCCGAGGTGAGTATCACCATTGGTTGATTTTACTTCAAATACACCATCACCAAGTTCAAGGATAGAGATATCAAATGTACCACCACCAAGGTCGAATACAGCGATTTTTTGATCTTTGTCGCTTTTGTCAAGTCCGTATGCGAGAGCTGCTGCTGTTGGCTCATTTACAATACGTTTAACTGTAAGACCTGCAATTTCTCCGGCCTCTTTAGTTGCTTGACGTTGAGAGTCGTTAAAGTAGGCAGGAACAGTGATGACTGCTTCTGTAACTGATTGTCCAAGATAGTCTTCGGCTGTTTTCTTCATTTTTTGAAGAATCATCGCTGAGATTTCTTGTGGAGTATATTCGCGACCGTCAATGTCAACACGAGGTGTGTTATTGTCGCCACGAACAACTTTATAAGGAACGCGGTCAATTTCTTTTGCTACTTGATCGTATGTTTCACCCATAAAACGTTTGATAGAATAAATTGTACGTTTTGGGTTTGTGATAGCTTGACGTTTTGCCGGATCTCCCACTTTGCGTTCACCGCCATCAACAAATGCAACGATTGAAGGAGTTGTGTTGCGACCTTCGCTGTTAGGGATAACAACGGGGTCATTACCTTCGAGTACAGCAACACATGAGTTGGTTGTTCCTAAGTCAATACCAATGATTTTTCCCATAATTGATAAAGTTTTTATAGTTATTAATTTATTTTCTTCTGTTTTTATGTTGGGCTGTTAGCTCAACTGCCTATATAAAAACAAATCTTGTGCCAAAAAAGTTGAAAAGGCGGTAAGTTGTTGAATGATAATTGTTTACGTAGGATAGATGATGCTGACATGATATGACAAAACTGACATGTTTTAGAAAATGTAATTTATTATGGAAATCGTGCATTAGTACTTCGAAACAATAATTAACAAAATTAAACGGGGTAAAAGTTTGCCGAATGAATTTTATCTTTGCAAAAATATTAATTAAGGGAGTTATAGTGAAGGTAAATATGGGGGATATTGGAGTAGTACAGCTTTTGAAGATTGGGATGCTTGGAGTATGGGCGTTACAAAAGATTATCACACAATTAAAGCAGAGGGTTATCGTCGCTTTGTTGGTAGAATGATTCGTCTGGTAAAAGATAAATAAGAATTTCAAAATATTATATTTAAAATAATAGATGCCTTTTAGGTGTCTATTATTTTTTTATAGAATGAGAAATAGGGAATAAGTCAAGGATATTAGAAATATATTTTTTAAATTTGCATCGAAGAAGCGGGAAAGGGGATAGTGTGCCTTTTCGCTTTTAAGTGTGTTATAAGTAAAAGATATTATCAATTTCAATAAATTATTTATTATGAAAATTTCTCATATTGAACACATTGGTATTGCAGTGCCAAGTTTGGACGAAGCTATACCATTTTATGAAAACGTGTTAGGTCTTAAATGTTTTGCTATTGAAGAAGTTGCTGATCAAAAGGTGCGTACTGCATTTTTTAAAGTTGGTCAAACAAAAATTGAACTTCTTGAAGGAACAAGCGAAGATAGCGCAATCTCAAAATTTATTGCAAAAAATGGTGGACGCGGAGGAATTCAACACTTTGCGTTTGCAATGGAAGATGGCGTTGCAAATGCTCTTGCCGAAGCAGAAGAAAAAGGATGTGCATTAATAGATAAAGCTCCTCGCAAAGGTGCTGAAGGTTTGAATATTGCATTCTTGCACCCAAAATCAACATGTGGAGCTCTTGTAGAACTCTGTGAAGATCCCAATAAATAATCATTCAAATTTATAATAATGAGTAATCAACTTGCAAAAGTACAAGAGCTTATCGCTTTGCGTAATGAAGCTCGTCTTGGTGGTGGTGAAAAAGCTATCCAAAAACAACACGAAAGAGGCAAATATACAGCACGCGAGCGCATCGCTCAATTGCTTGACGAAGGCTCTTTTGAAGAACTTGATATGTTTGTGCGTCATCGTTGCACAAATTTCGGACAGGAAAAGAAAAGTTTCCTTGGTGACGGTGTTGTAACCGGTTATGGTACAATTGATGGTCGTCTTGTTTATGTATTTGCTCAAGATTTTACAGTATTTGGTGGCTCATTGTCAGAAACAATGGCATTGAAGATCTGTAAAGTAATGGATATGGCAATGAAGATGGGTGCTCCTGTTATTGGGCTTAATGACTCAGGTGGTGCGCGTATTCAAGAGGGTATTAATGCTCTTGCCGGTTATGCAGAAATTTTCCAACGTAACATTATGGCATCGGGTGTAGTTCCTCAAATCTCAGGTATTCTTGGTCCATGTGCTGGTGGTGCGGTATATTCACCTGCATTAACCGACTTTACTATTATGACAAAAGGAATCTCTTATATGTTTCTTACTGGTCCTAAAGTAGTAAAAACAGTAACAGGTGAAGATGTAACACAAGATGCACTTGGTGGAGCAGAGGTTCACTCTTCAAAGAGTGGTGTTGCTCATTTTGCTGCTGAAGATGGAGAAGAAGCATTGAAAATTATTCGTAAGCTATTTAGTTATATTCCACAAAACAATCTTGAAGAGCCTCCAATGGTTCCGTGTACAGATCCAATTGATCGTCTTGAAGATTCTCTTAATGAAATTATTCCAGATGCAGCAAATAAGCCATACGATATGTATGAAGTTATCGGAGCTATCGTTGACAATGGTGAATTCCTTGAAGTACAACGTGACTATGCTAAGAACATTATCGTAGGTTTTGCTCGTTTCAATGGTCAAGCTGTGGGTGTTGTTGCAAACCAACCAAAATTCCTCGCTGGTGTGCTTGATAGCAATGCTTCACGCAAGGGTGCACGTTTCGTGCGTTTCTGCGACGCATTCAATATTCCATTGGTTACTCTTGTTGACGTTCCCGG
The DNA here is from genome assembly GCA_964497305.1 of uncultured Muribaculaceae bacterium. Classification (GTDB taxonomy): domain Bacteria; phylum Bacteroidota; class Bacteroidia; order Bacteroidales; family Muribaculaceae; genus RGIG4079. Next base: position 4,999 of record CAZCEB010000097.1, read on the forward strand.
ATTCCTTCCCGGTACAGGACAAGAATATAATGGTGTTATTCTTCATGGTGCTAAATTGCTTTATGCTTATGGTGAAGCAACAGTTCCTAAAGTAACTGTTACTCTACGCAAGAGCTATGGCGGTAGCCACATTGTGATGAGTTGTAAACAATTACGTGGTGATATGAACTACGCTTGGCCAACTGCCGAAATTGCAGTAATGGGTGGTGCTGGAGCCGTTGAAGTACTTTATGCGCGTGAAGCTAAAGAAGCTGAAAATCCGGCTCAAGTACTTGCCGAAAAAGAACAAGAGTATAACAAATTGTTCTGCAATCCATATAATGCTGCAAAATATGGTTATATTGATGATGTTATTGAACCACGTAACACTCGTTTCCGTGTGATTCGTGCTCTTCAACAACTTGCGACCAAGAAAGTAACCAATCCAGCTAAGAAGCATGGAAATATACCTCTATAATTGACGACATTATAAAGATTTATGAAAAAGAAATTATTATTAATGCTCGTTGCTCTCGTTGCAGTATCGGTTGTGTCATTTGCTCAAGGACGCAAAGGATTATGCATAAATGAGGTAATGGTGCAAAATGATTCGAGCGTGATTGATGACTATGGCTTACGTCATGGTTGGATTGAGTTGTATAACTCAACACACGCCCCAATGGAGATTTCAAGTGTATATCTCACCAATGATAGTACAAAGCCGACGCTTTATCCTGTGCCACTAGGAGATGTAAACACTAATGTCCCTGCTTTACAGCATGTAATATTTTGGGCTGATGCAGAACCTAACAAAGGTACATTTCACATCAGTTTCAAAATTAAACCCGGTGAAACAATCTACGTGTTTGATGCTGATCAGAAAACAGTTATTGATAAAGTAACTATTCCTGCAGATTTAAAACCAAATACTACATTTGCACGAAAAGCAGATGGGAAAGGTGGTATAAATCAAGATGCATGGGAAGTTCGCGATGGTGGAGATAAATATATTACACCAAGTAGCAATAATATTATTGTAGATACTAACACGAAGGTAGAAAGTTTCCGAATTCTTGATGGTAGTGGTATTGTTATGACCGTAATGGCAATGTCGATAGTGTTCCTTGCTCTATTGATATTGTGCTTATGTTTCTATGGTATCAGTAAGATTGGAGAAAAAACATCTAAAGTCAATAAAATTAAAACTCAAGGAATTGAGCTTAGTACATTGACTAAAGGTGAAAAAATTAATGATTCAGGAGAAGAAATCGCTGCAATCGTTATGGCTTTACATGAACATCTTCATGCTCATGATGAAGAAAATACAATTCTTACAATCAACAAGGTAAAACGTGCTTATTCTCCATGGAGTTCAAAAATCTATGGATTGCGTGAGTTGCCACGTCGTTAATTCATCTCAAAATAAAAAATAACAATGAAAGAATATAAATATAAAATCAACGGTAACGTTTATAAGGTTGCAGTAGGCGACATTGATAACAATATTGCGCAAGTTGAGGTTAATGGAACTCCATATACAGTAGAACTTGAAAAGAAAGAAGTTGTAACTGTAGTGAACAAACCACGTCCTTCTGCAGCTCCACGTACAGAAACAGGAGCTAAAGTAATTTCTACACCATCAGCTTCAGCCGCTGGCGGACATCAAATTAAAGCTCCACTACCTGGTGTTATCGTAAACATTAAGGTTAAAGTAGGTGATACAGTAAAAGCTTCAGATGTAGTATTAGGTCTTGAGGC
>CAZCEB010000098.1:0-6695 GCA_964497305.1 uncultured Muribaculaceae bacterium
CACTTAAACAAAAAAAACAATAAATTATTTGGTTTTTAGCATAGAATACGTGGGTTTCGTTATCATACTCTGGGGTATTTGGCGCGACCCGTACAAATGATAAGTTCCACCCACGCTTTAGCGTAGGCGCTCACTGAACTTATTCGTATTTGTACATCTTCTAATCGCCAAATTTTCAGAGTATATCGAATAATAGTAAACGCAGTTAATTAATATGTTAATTATTATGTTATCTCATGCATTTTAATTTGAATATCCACGGCAAAGATACAGCAATCTTGTGAAAACATAATATAAAATTGTCAATTAATGAAAAATAAAATATGGGTGTTGGGCATTGTGAGGGGAATTATGTAACTTTGTATTTTAATAATTAAATAAAAGAGATGCCCGTAAGAGTTCCTGTTTCGCTTCCTGCAGTTGAAGCGTTGAGAGAAGAAAATATTTTTGTTATTGATGAACAACGTGCGTCATCGCAAGATATACGACCGCTACGCATCGCGATACTCAATCTCATGCCTTTGAAGATCATGACTGAGACCGACTTGTTGCGTCTGATTTCAAATACTCCATTGCAGGTTGAACTTGATTTTATTGATACTGATAGCCATGTGTCAAAAAATACCCCTCGTGAACATATTGAGACTTTTTATAAGAAATTTGAAGATGTAAAGCACAATAATTATGATGGGTTGATTATTACAGGAGCGCCTGTAGAAAAGGTGGATTTTGAAGATGTGGACTATTGGCAAGAGTTGACCGAGATATTTGAGTGGGCAAAGAAACATGTAACATCAACATTATATATCTGTTGGGCTGCACTTGCAGGATTGTATTATCACTATGGAGTGCCAAAGTATGTGTTAGACAAGAAGATCTCAGGCGTGTTCAAGCATTGTATCGACGATGATTTAAATCCCATATTTCGTGGATTTGATGATGTTTTTTATGTGCCACATAGTCGATATAGCGAGGTGCGTCGTGAAGATATAGACAAAATTCCGGCATTGAAGATTATTGCCGAGAGTGCTGAGAGTGGCATCTATATGGTAATGGCACGAGGAGGACGTGAGTTTTTTATAACAGGGCACTCTGAGTATTCTCCGGGAACACTTGATTTTGAGTATCGTCGAGATTTGGAAAAGGGTATAAATCCTGAAATCCCGGTGAATTATTATGAAAACGATAACCCTGATAATCCGCCTATTGTGCGTTGGCGTTCACATGCTAATTTGTTATTTTCTAATTGGCTCAATTATTTTGTGTATCAAGAAACGCCTTATGATATTAGAGATATCAAGTAAATATGGATTTGACGAGATTTTCAATATCAATTAAAAAAGAGCAGTTGTCGGGATTGCCCACAGTTGTGTATCCCGGATACATTACTATCGTTGATGATGATGATACGGCAGATGGGGCAATTGCTTATTTAAAGCGTCAGCCTATAATTGGTGTTGATACAGAAACAAAGCCAATGTTTCGCAAAGGAAGGCCAAACAAGGTCTCTCTTGTGCAGATTGCCACAGAGACACAATGTTTTTTGTTTCGTATAAACAAACTTGGTTTTTTTGATGAATTGCGTCAACTTTTTGAGGATAAAAATATATTAAAAGTAGGTCTATCTCTTAAAGATGACTTTCATGCGTTACATCGAGTGGCTGATTTTACTCCTAAAAATATTGTTGAGTTGCAAACGCTTGTAAAAGACTATAAAATAAGAGATTGTAGTCTGCAAAAGATTTACGCGATAGCATTTGGAGAACGCATTTCAAAAGGTCAACGATTATCCAATTGGGAAGCCGATGTGTTGTCGCCCTCGCAGCAGTCCTATGCCGCAATTGATGCGTGGGCATGTCTGAAATTGTACAAATATTTTACATCCGGGCAATTCATTCCTGAAGAATCACTTTATATAGTTAAAGACGAAGAACAAGAACAAAATAATCAAATATAAATATGAAAAAACGTTCAACAATAATCCCTCTTGCACTACTCATGTATCTTGGAGTTATGTGTTATGTGGGGCGCTCGCTCTTCTTTGAGGGGAGATATTTTTATTATTTCGGTGTTATAGCCGCTTCGTTATTGGCTATAATATTACTACATTTCAGCCTTAAACGCAAGGAACGTTTGCGTCGTGAGCGAGAAGATGATATGTCGAGAAATGAGAATAAAAATCAATAAAATTATGAATAAATCAGTTTTATATACAATTATGACAATTACCGCCGGAACATTCATGGCTTGTAATAATAAATCAATTGAATATCCAGCAGCGCCAATGGCTGATGTTGTGGATGAATATTTTGGAATAAAAGTAGAGGACCCATATCGTCAACTTGAAGACGATACAGCAGCAGTAACAACCGAGTGGGTTGAGGCTCAACGCAAGGTTACAGAAGATTATCTCAGCCAAATCCCTTGTCGCGAATCATTGCGCAAGCGTTTGACCGAGTTAAATGACTATGTGAAGCCGGGAATGCCTTCAAAACGAGATGGTGTGTATTATTTCTATGGCAACGACGGATTGCAAAATCAGTCGGTGTTGTATCGTGCAAAAAGTCTTGATGATGAGCCTGAAGTGTTTCTTGACCCAAACACATTGAGTGATGATGGAACAGTTGCGTTGACGGGAACATCGTTCTCAAACGATGGTAAATACATGGCATATATGATTTCTCGCAGTGGCTCTGATTGGACTGAAATATATGTTATGGATGTTAAAACAAAACAATTGCTTAACGACCACATTGAGTGGGCTAAATTTACCGGGGCAGCATGGGATGGTGATGGCTTCTATTATAGCGCATATCCACGTCCCGAAGCCGGCAAGGAGTTTTCCAATGCCAATGAATATCATAGCGTGTATTATCATAAAATAGGTACAGATCAAAGTCAAGACCGATTGGTGTTTAAGGATAACAAAAATCCATTACATTTCCATTATGTAGGTACATCCGACGATGAATCAACGCTAATGCTATATGCTTCAGGACAAGGACTTGGCAATGCTGTTAAAGTAAAGGATTTGACAAAATCCGGTGCAGAATGGATTACAATAGAACCATCTCAAGATTATGAGATTTCAATATTGGATATAGTGGGAGAAACGATGTATATCTATACAAATTATGGTGCTCCTCGCTATCGATTGATGGTTGCTGATAAAAAGGCTCCGCAACGTGAAAATTGGAAAGAGTTTATTCCCGAAGGAAAAGGTGTTTTGACAAGTGTGAATTTTGCCGATGATAAAATCATTTTAGGTTATGATGTGGATGCTTCAAATAGAATATATGTATATACTCGTGATGGCGAACTTGTGCGTGAAATGCAGTTGCCTACCTATGGCTCAGCAGGTATCTCATCAAGCAAGAAACATGATGAGGTGTTCTATGCCTTTACATCGTTTACCTATCCCACTGCAATATACCGATATGATTTAGAGACAGGCGTTTCTGAATTATATAAATCAGTTGAAATTGATGGCTTCAATATGGATGATTATGTAACAGAACAAGTGTTTTATCCATCAACTGATGGTACTAAGATTCCAATGTTCCTTACTTATAAAAAGGATCTTGAACGCAATGGGGAAAATCCTGTGTATCTATATGGATATGGTGGGTTTAATATTTCTCTAAATCCTGGATTCTCGGCTCAACGCATTTTGTGGCTTGAAAATGGCGGAATATATGCACAAGCAAATCTTCGCGGAGGTGGTGAATATGGCGAAGAATGGCATCTTGCAGGAACAAAGATGAATAAACTCAATGTGTTTAATGATTTTATCTCAGCGGCAGAGTATTTGATTGCTGAAGGATATTCATCAAAAGATAAAATGGTAATAGAGGGTGGCTCAAATGGCGGTTTGCTCGTTGGGGCATGTGTGAATATGCGTCCTGATTTGTTCCGTGTTGCTATACCGCGAGTAGGTGTTATGGATATGATGCGTTATCATTTGTTTACTATTGGGTGGAATTGGGCTTCAGACTATGGAACAAGTGCCGATTCTAAAGAGATGGCGCAATACTTGTTGGATTATTCGCCCCTCCACAATATAAAGAATGATGGAACTGAATATCCTGCTATAATGGTTACTACTGCCGACCATGATGATCGTGTAGTGCCTGCTCATTCATTCAAATATGCAGCGGCATTGCAAGCAGCAAATACAGGCGATGAAGCCAAGATTATACGCATTGACAGCAAGGCCGGACATGGAGCAGGGAAACCCATTGCTAAAGTTATTGATGAGTATGCCGATATATATTCATTTATATTCTATAATTTAGGAATAGAGCCTGTAGAGGATAAATAAAAATGAGAAAAAACATTTCATTGGCGGTATTGGTAATGTCGGCATTATTGTTGACAGGATGTTTTACCGGTGTAGAAAGTACGCCTAAGATTACTGCTGATGATGTAAAACGAGAGCAAATCGTTGTTACGGCAGAACAATTATATATGGATTCTGTTAAATCAGAAAGGTTTGTTTCATGGAAGCCGGGGAAATTGTTTTATGTAACCGATAATAAAATTAATCTCATTTTTGGAGCAACTGCCAAGCCTGATTCTGCTTTGGCGGGAGAGGTCATAGAATATAGAGATTGCCGAGCTGTCAATTCTGTAACAGGTGAAGAAGTTGTAGATCTTGTATTTGTCGATAATCAAGGTAATGAGTATTTGTATCGTGTAGGGTTGTCGGTAAAGGATTTACTTGACAAAGAAAGTGTCGATGTCCCTTTTACAATAGAGATGTCGATTGTGGCAGATGCAAAGAAGAAGTTGCAAGGTAATACATATTATATATTGACATCAATGTGGTATGATGTCAATGATGAAATATGTGATGGACGCAAATTTGTCCCGGTTAAGATAAATGATGTTTTACCTGGAAATCACATCTATCCGTTGCGTTTATTGGTCAGTGATGAAAAAGGTGGGCATTTTCGATTGTTTATGTCGGTGGGAAATGTGCATAAGTCTCCTCGAAGTTTTTCATCGTTATTTACTTTTACCGATCCGCATTTAAAATACCCGTTGATTACTGATGCTGTGTGGTCAAATATTATAAATGGGAAGGTTGCTCTTGACATGACTCGAGATGAATGTCGGTTGGCATTGGGTGTGCCAAAGGATATTGATCGCCGACCGGGATATAGTGGAGTGCGGGAAATGTGGATTTATGAAAATGGCTCATATCTCATTTTTGAGGATGGATTGTTGCGTGATTTTCGCAATGATGCTGTTTTGAGGTAATGTTAAAACTATTAGTAATCTGAAGTTGTTAATTAGATAAAACTAATATAATTAGGACTATGAAACTGAAATTTTTGGGAACAGGAACATCTACCGGAGTGCCTCAGATGAGGTGTGATTGTGTTGTGTGTCAATCGGAGGATGCTCATGATAAACGATTGCGTGCCTCAGTAATGGTTGCAGTAGGGGAGACTAATATTCTCATTGATTGTGGTCCTGATTTCAGAGAACAAATGCTTAGGGTGGGTAGCCCTCGGTTGGAGGCATTGCTCATAACCCATAGCCATTATGACCATGTCAGCGGTATTGATGACTTGCGCCCTTATTGTACGATAGGAGACGGATTTCCTATTTACTGCAAGTCAGATGTAGCGACTGATTTAAAAGAGCGAGTACCTTATTGTTTTGCAGAACATCCTTATCCGGGAGTACCGGCATTGAACATAAATGAAATTTCATCCAAGCCATTTAAAATAGGGGATATTGATATATTGCCTTTGCCTGTAATGCATTATAAATTGCCCATTGTTGGGTATAAAATAGGTAATTTGGCATATATTGCCGATGCAAAAACTATTCCTGATAGTACGATTGAGATGTTGAGAGGAGTCGATACGCTTGTGATAAATGCGTTGCGCACAAAGGAACATATTTCTCACATGACTCTTGCACAGGCTCTTGACGTGATAAATGAGATTAAACCGCGTGTGGCTTATTTGACACACCTCAGTCATGACATGGGGTTGCATAATGAGGTATCTCGTCGATTACCTGAAAATGTTAGAATTGCTCACGATGGTCTCTCGATCTTTATTCCTGATTAAGTCTAAAGAACAGGATAAATGTAGAGTGAAATTTCCCAGTCATTATTTTATTTAAAATAAAAGACCTCGCAATTGCGAGGTCTTTTTGTATGTAATTTATTGTTTAGGCTTGTGGGGGAATGATGGATACGATGGGTTTTGCTTCCCAGCCGAGGGCACTTGCTCCAAGTACTGCTGCATCGGCTTCTTTGAGCTCTGAAACAAGAACTTTAACTTTGCCTTTGAAGATTGACATCATATTCTTCTCTAATGAGTTGCGAAGTGGTTTCAATAACAAATCGCCACTCTTGGCAAGGCCTCCGAAAAGAATAAATGCTTCGGGAGAAGAGAATACGGTGAAATCGGCCAACGCTTCGCCAAGCATGTTGCCTGTGAATTCAAAGATGTCTTTAGCTAATTTGTCGCCGGCGATAGCAGCGTCATAAACATCTTTAGACGTGATGTCCTCTGTTGGTATATCTCTTAGAGAAGACGCATCGGAACGTGCTTCAAGGAATTCACGTGCTGTGCGAGCAACACCTGTTGCTGAACAATATGCTTCAAGACAGCCTGTGCGACCACATCCACATAGACGACCATTGTTTCGTTTCATTATAACGTGACCAAGCT
>CAZCEB010000099.1:0-6660 GCA_964497305.1 uncultured Muribaculaceae bacterium
GCAAGCAATAATGCTTCAATCGTAACATATTCATCCCCATTATCTGTTGCAATATCTAAAGATTTTTGCAATACAGCATTGCTTTCACGACTAAAAAACGGCTCTCCGCCTGATACCTTAGGTAATGAGGAAATTGTCTTATCAATCATTATAGAAAGCTGAGTAATATTAGCCCCAACTTTTTGAAACACAAACTTGACAAGAGAATCACCCTCCGTCATTACGCCCTTCAATAAATGAACCGGTTCGATTGCTTGACTTCCGGAACTGCGTGTAATCTCAACAGCTTTTTGAACTGCTTCCTGAGATTTAATAGTAAACTTATTAAAATTCATAGACGTAAAATTTAAACCTATTTATTAACAAACAATCATATCGTATAGTTGACTTTTATTTTTTATTTTAGTCTCCTTTCACTACCTTTGTAAATGCAAATCACATGCCAATTGCTATATGAAAAAATTTATTATAAATATAATATTATTTGTATCTGCCATTCTGTCACTTAACGCAGAAGAGCAAGAAACACTTTTCCCATACCCAAATATTCCTGAGATATTGACTAATTTAGATGATAGAAGCAATTATCTTGTTTCTCATTTTTGGGACAGATGCAATTTAAAAAGTGCATTTTATTCTAAAGATCGTTTTAAACAAGCTTTTAATGATTATATCGCTATCGCACCATACGCACACAGAGATACGATGAATATTTCTATCGAAAAACTCATTAAAACAGTAAGTAAAAATCCAGAAAATATGTTGATTTTAGGCGAAATTGCACAAGAGACATTATATGGAGATAGCGCTCAATTTTGGAGCGATGAATTATATCTGCCTTTTGCCAAGGCTGTTGTTCAAACAAAAAAAATATCAAAAGTTCACAAAGCCAGATTTGAATATCACGTACAAGTTCTTGAACAATCACAAGTGGGCATGCCTGCTTACAATCTTAAATTTACAAATGAAGAAGGTCAAAAACAAAATCTGAAAAATTTCAATGCTCCATATATTCTTCTGTTTATTAATGAAACTGATTGCGATGATTGTATAATGGCTCGAGCAAGATTGGCAACCAATATTAAAATCCAACAATTAATAGCAGATAGCAAATTACTAATTATCAGCATAAATCCAGTTGACGCTGATAATGAATGGAAAGAAATGATTCCGAAATATCCTGTTTCATGGGTAAAAGGAGCTGCTGACGATGTAGACTCCTACTTTGACATGAGAATGACTCCAAGCATATATCTTTTGGACCAAAAACATACTATTCTTGCAAAGAATATAGATATTAATACTCTAATAGCAACTATTTCAAGACTATGAGGATTGCTGCATTAATTTCAGGTGGAGTTGATAGTGCTGTCGCAGTACACAGATTACTCGAACAAGGACATGACCTTCATTTATTCTATATAAGGATAGGGCTTGATACAGGAGAAGGTGATTGTTCGGCAGAGGAAGATATTGAAATGTGTAGTTATATAGCAAAAAAATATAATTTACCATTTGATGTCGTATCTCTACATGAAGAATATTGGGAAAATGTAATGGAATATGCGCTACAGACAGTTAAGCAAGGATTAACCCCAAATCCCGATATTATGTGTAACAAAATGATTAAGTTTGGTTATTTTGAGCAACGTTGGGGACATGCTTATGATAAAACTGCTACAGGTCATTACGCATCAACTAAAATTATAAATGATAAAGTTTATCTTGCAACTGCCATCGATCCAATTAAAGATCAAACAGATTTCCTTGCACGCATAAGTTATGATCAATTATCTCATTTAATGTTTCCTCTTGGCGATATCCCGAAATCAGAGGTTAGAGAAATTGCAATAAAAGCACAAATGCCTAATGCCTATCGCAAGGATAGTCAAGGTATTTGTTTCTTAGGAAAGATTAATTATAATGATTTTATTCGTCGACATCTTGGAGAAAAAAAAGGTGCTATTATTGAATTGGAAACAGGGAGAAAACTCGGTGAACATAAAGGTTTTTGGTTTCACACAATTGGTCAACGCAAAGGTTTAGGTCTAAGTGGTGGTCCATGGTATGTTGTCAAAAAAAATGTTCATGACAATGTTATATATGTAAGCAATGGTTATGGTACAGAAAAACAATATGGCAACACCTTGCACCTTGATGAAATGCATTTTATAACAGAAAATCCATGGATAAATTCATGCACACAAGTTGATATCACTTTTAAGAATCGACATATGCCTGAGTTTTTACCGGCAAAACTAACAAACCTCGGAGGAATGGAATATGTTATAGAATCAGAGAATAAAGTTCAAGGCATTGCTCCCGGTCAATTTGCTGTTATATATGACAAGGATAAGAGCATCTGCTATGGTAGCGGAATTATTACAGGTCAAAACATAGTATTATAAATATTATGACTAATAAAGACAGAGTAAAATTGTCAATACTTGGGATTACTTTTAGCGAAGTAAAAACAGGTGTATATGCTATAATTTTAGCGCAAGAAGATGGGCCATATCATCTTCCAATAATAATTGGAGCACCAGAGGCACAAGCTATCGCTCTTGAAATAGAAGGAGTAAAGCCTCCTCGACCACTAACACATGACCTATTTGTTAGTTTTACTAATGCTTATGGTGTTATCTTAAAAAGCGTATATATATATAAATTTAAAGATGGTATTTTTTATTCCGACCTTACATTTAGCGATGGCGAACGAGAAATAATTATTGATTCTCGCACATCTGATGCTATCGCAATTGCAATACGCACAAATGCTCCAATTTATACAACATCTAAAATACTCAAAGAAACCGGTTTCCTTAATGATACTTCGGAAACAATACATAAAGATATCAAAGAAGAACATGATATAAAAAAGCCCAAAATAGAAAATTATACTATTGAGGAACTTGAACGCACATTAAATAAACTTGTTAATGATGAGGAATATGAGAAAGCCGCTGTTGTTAACAAAATATTAAACGAGAAAAAAAGTAAATAATAGAATGATACAATTCTATGCACCAGATATAATAGACTCGCCAACACTTCCTGAAAGTGACTCTCAACATTGCATAAGAGTTTTGCGCATGAAAGAAGGAGACATTATTGAAGTTATTGACGGCAAAGGATATAGATATGCATGCCAAATTATTGATGCACATCCAAAACGTACTCATATTGAGATTATTGAACGTCATTATATTCCTCCTACATGGCATAATGATATTACTATCGCTGTTGCACCGACAAAACACCTTGACAGAATGGAATGGATGGTGGAGAAATTAACAGAAATAGGCATTAATCGCATTATCCCTCTATTATGTCGTCATTCTGAGCGTAAAGAGATAAAAGTAGAGAGACTTGAAAAAATAGCAATTTCAGCAATGAAACAGTCCTTAAAAACGACATTGCCAATAATAAGTCCGATGACACCACTTAAAAACGTTATTCAGGACTTTGAAACAACTCAAAAATATATTGCATATTGCGATGAGTCAATTCCACGAAGGCTTTTTAGCACAGAATATATTGCTAATAAAAATACTATTATATTAATAGGTCCTGAAGGGGATTTTTCTATTGAAGAGATACAATTGGCTTTAAACAATAATTACCAACCGATATCTCTTGGAGATAATAGACTAAGAACAGAAACCGCAGCTATTGTGGCGTGCGATACATGTCACATAATAAACCAAATAAATAGTAAATAATTTATGTTAGATTATCTAAAATCATCAACTAACAACTTTTTCCTTCTTGCAGGACCATGCGTAATAGAAGGAGAAGAAATGGCTCTTGATATTGCAGAGAAAATTGTTAAAACCACATCGGAATTAAATATCCCATACGTGTTTAAAGGGAGCTACCGAAAAGCAAATCGCTCTAGAATTGATTCATTTACTGGAATTGGAGACAAAACCGCTCTTAAAATATTAAAGAAAGTAAAGGATACTTTTAATATTCCTGTCGTTACAGATATTCATACAGAAGAAGAAGCTTCTATGGCAGCCGAATATGTAGATATTTTACAAATACCCGCTTTTTTGTGCCGTCAAACAGATTTACTTGTGGCCGCAGCAAAAACAGGAAAAATGGTAAACATAAAAAAAGGACAATTCCTTTCTCCTGAAGCAATGACCTTTGCCGTACAAAAAGTACGTGATGTGGGTAATAATAATGTCGCAATTACCGAGCGTGGAACAACGTTTGGTTATCAAGATCTCATCGTTGATTACAGAGGTATCCCTGAAATGCAAAAATGCAATTGCCCGGTAATTCTCGACGTTACCCATTCTTTGCAACAACCTAATCAATCTGCAGGAGTAACAGGAGGACGTCCTGACTTGATTGAAACCGTTGCTCGTGCCGGTATTGCAGTTGGTGTTGACGGATTATTTATAGAAACACACCAAAATCCATCAGTAGCTAAAAGCGATGGAGCTAATATGTTGCAATTAGAAAAGTTACCCGATTTATTAAAACATCTGACAATAATTAGACAAGCGATTAATCAAATTTAAACATGAAACAATACAGATTCTTCATTATAGTGCTACTCTTAGCAATAATATTCACCCCCACATATGCTCAAAAAGGGCTTGATGCACCTATGACAAAAGCAGTAATGAAAGTTTACCAAAATTTACTTGATGAAAATCCAAAAGATTATGAAACATATTATCATAGAGCGTGTGAATATTATAAACACAATGAATATAGTAAAGCATTATCCGACATAAATAATGCTATAAAATATACTCCAATAGTTAAATCATCAATAAGAGTAGATCAACTAATTCTTCGCGCTAATATATATGAAATACAGAACAATCTAAATGAAGCATTACATGATTTAAATACAGCATATCAATTAACACCATCATCTTATATTGTTTTATATCAGAAAGCTAATATTGAATATAAACTTGAAAAATATGCTGACGCAAAAACAGATTATCTACGTATGCAACGAATCAACAATCGGAGTCAAGAAGCATTAATTGGATTGGCTCGTATTGCAGTAAAAGAAAACAACTTTGGTCTTGCTAATGAATATTCTGATCAAGCCGTTAATATTAACCCATCTCAAGCTGATATATATGTAAGACGCGCATCAATTAGAACAATGATGGGTAATCATAATGGTGCTGTTGATGATTTGGTTCTTGCTATCAGCACAGATAATAACAATACTCGCGCACTACATGAATTAGTAAAATTAAGTAATACCAATTATCCTGCAGTTATCACAGGTTTAAGTAATGCCATCAGACAAGCTCCAAAAGTTGGAATGTTTTACTATATCCGTGCCGTAATTGCGGAATCACATCATAAATATATTTCTGCTATAGCCGATTACAGAAAAATAATCTATGAAAATCTTTATAATTATTCTGGAATATATAACTCAATTGCTAAATGCTATTATGCACTTGGCAACTATGAAGAAGCTCTTGATAATGTAGACTATGCACTTGCTACATCTAAAAGCAACAAAGAATATTACATAACAAAAGCAAAAGTCTTAAGAGCATTAAACGATGCTAGATCAGCAATAGAATATACAAATAAAGCAATATCTATTGACCCCCAATATAATGATGCATTAATGCAACAATCACTTGCCAATATAGACTTAGGTAGATACGAAATAGCAGTGAATCTATTAGGTGAAGTATCTTTAAATGATACATCTAATGCACATGCCAATATACTAAGAGCATGGATATTAGAAAAATTCATGAAACAAAGCAACAACGCCCAAACATTTTACAATCGTGTTATAAATTTTCCTACAAGTGATATTAAAACATACAAAGGATTTGCATATAAAGGAGTGGGTGATAATATGAATGCTACGAAATGGATTAACAATATTATATCAACAAGCGAAAATTCAGATGGATATGAATATTATATTGCAACATGTTTTTATGCATTAGATGGAGATACCGAAAATGCATTTAAATATATGGAAATAGCTTTACAAAAAGGATATGCTAATTATCATGATTGGAAATCAAATAAAGATGGGTGTATAAATGTTGCGCCAATTCGAAATCTTCCTAAATTCAACGAGCTAATGAGTAAATATTCCACCATATCTAACTAAGCAGAAAAGCCTCATTTAGAGGCTTTTCGCATTTTATATAATCTAAAAGAACTTTCATATATTGGGAATTGCAATTTCAAAATGACACCATCCGTTATATCTGCATAAGCATCATACTCTATGGGGGCAAACATTGAATCATACCACACTAAATCATAATGATTTTCAAATATCGTTGGTTTTAATCGTCCTTTTATCATACCTATCGCCCAAGAGAATTTATTTGTAATTCCACCCGAAACATACAAAATCAAATATTCGTCTTGTTCTCTTACTATCGCAAATTTATATCTACCACCTATTTTTGCTTTTTTATCATTATTATCTCTATCTAAATATTCCCAATAGCCTTCTATATTATCGTCAGATGTCTTTAAATAATTCTCAATACTGTCTTTGGTCCAATTGGTTGATATTTCATTAATAATATTTTGTTTTAATTCAACGACCAAAGACATTACATGTAATTTTTCATTCGTATAAACACCACATTGTCCATTATTTGCTTCTATATCTAATTTCGTTACGAAATTTAA
>CAZCEB010000100.1:0-3699 GCA_964497305.1 uncultured Muribaculaceae bacterium
CTACTGCGACAATAATGATGATCAACATTTTATTACCTTCAGGTTCTTTACCTCCAACTTGTGTTAATGGTTTACCACATTCAGAACATACGAAATTTGATTTTTCTGCTTCTTGTTCTGTTTTGTCTGCTGCTAAATCGCATCCATCGATATTCTTACAGATTCCTTTTAATTTTGCCATAATTTTTAATTATTATAATTCTTTTAATTCATTTTCCATTATTTCACGTGCAAGTGCCTTGTATTTAGCATACACAGGACTGAATTCATTGTTCTCGCATGCTGCTGATGGAAGAATTTTTTCTTTCAATACTGTAACCAAAGCTTTGCGCATAGCCACTTTTTGGTCGTTGCTACGACATTGTGTTTTCATGTTTCTGTCTACCAATGCCATTACTTTTTGAGCCAAATTATAGTCGTTTGCCAATACATCAATAGTTGCCATCAAATCTTTGCCTGCTTTCACCCAATTGTCATCACCAAATTCATCGGGGAAATTGATTGCGTCAAAGTGAGCACCTGTTGTTGGATCGCTCTTTGCTACAAATAGTCCCATAGCATAAGCTTTCAATACATATGGAGTAACCATTTCTTTAATTTCAATGATATCCATTTCAAATAATGATGGTAATGGCTTATCAAATGTTTCAGTATGAAGAACCATCTTGTTCAATTCGCTATCAGGAGCAGCTAACATATCTTCATAACGTTTCTTGAGAACTTTGACGTTAGATACGTAACGCAATGGGAATCCTGAAGCAGCAGCAACCACAACGATTTGATTGTTTTTGTAGTTGGTTGAAACGTCAACTTTAGGATTGAAGCCCGGATATATTTGAACAAATGTGTTAATCAATTTATCACGGAAACCGCTATTATCATCGTCAAATTTAGGAATACAAAGTTGTACCATTGACATCATGTTGCCACCACCTTGGAAGCCTTTACCTTGTTCTTCAGCATTGAATTGAAGATAAGGTTTAGCAGAATTAATCATTGAACGAACAAGTTGTTCCAATTTTTCTTCGGTATTGTACTCTTGTTTAAGTTTTTCCAAGATGTTAACACCGAGCATTTTGTTCAATGGATCAGCTTGAGCTGCATTTTCCATAGCAGCACGTGCAGTAGTTTGACAAACGTCAAGGATAATGTCGCTTGCTGTTTCATAGTCAGTTCTATCACACAAGTTACCGAATGAACGTTCTCCATCTTCTCCAAGAGCTTTAACAAGTTTGTTGCGAATAGAAAGAGCGTTATCGCTTTGGGTTTCTTTATTTACGACACATGCTTTAGTGAAGCGTTGAACCATATCAGGATCATATTTTTTCTGAATGCCTGTTTCGTCAGCGTCTTCATCCTTTTTACATTTGCTGTCAGCTTGACGAGCAACTTCTTCCAAAATGGCAGTCAAGATAGATTTATATTGAACAACACCATCTTTCATCAATCCGAGTTGCTCGATGACAGCTTGCATCAATTCAGTGGCAAAACGATAAGCTTCGATGCGAGTTGCAGTAGTATATAATTCGCATTTAGCTGTTTTGTATGCACTGAATACTTTTTTAGATGCACCTGTGATTGCATCTCTCAACCAACCGATATTATCCCACTCGATATTGCATTGACGGATTCTTTCGTTGCAATCGTCAACCTCTTCCTCCATGCGAGCAATTTGCTCTTTGATGTCGTTGATGCGTTCTGTGCAATCAGCAATCAAAAGGCTGGTGTATTTCTCGATTTCAAGAATGCTCTTTTGTCCGCTTTGCCATTCTTCAAAGAGTAATGTTTCAATATGACGGCGAATAGCTTTTGCATAAGCTCCGCGTTCGCCACGTTGAGTTTCGTAGAACTTCTTAACACCTAAAGCACGAAAATTCTTTTCGAAGTAGTCGGTACATGCATCGCTGAAGATTGCCAACCAACTTTTCTTGTCTGCTTCAGTTTGTGCATCATCGGCAAATCCTTGAGTACGTTCTTCCCAAGTAGAATCAATGTCGTGCCAACGTTTTGTTCCAGCGCTTTCAATTATAGGCTTAGAAAGCATTAAGTAGTTGTTGGAAAGCATCAATCGTTCACGATTTTTGCGATCTTTTATTTCAGAAGCAAATCCGCTACCCACTTCTTCTAATGATGTTTCAGCATAACCGATGCCTTCTTGCCATAAGTTAAATTGCAATTGGCGTGCTGCTTGACGAGCAAAGTTATAAGTTACAAATTCTTCAATTTCAGTTTCAGGATATTCAATGCGTTTGATACCGAAAGCAAGGAATTTGCGACTGCGAGCGGGTTGATTTGCGCGATCCATTTCAGGCCCTGCACCGTCGTTTTCGCAACCTACAAGTCGATTCATTTTGCCTGCATCTCCCGACATTTCACTTGCTACGATTTTTTGGAACATGAAATCAGCTACTGAAGCGGGAAGACCTAATGCTAAGTCTAATATTTTGCCGGCTTCGTTTACATTTGAATAAAGGTAGGCTGCTTCAAAAGCATTGATGCCATTTAATAGGCGTTGAACTTCACCTGTGTAGTTATCTTTTTGTCCTGTTACGTCAAGTGGAAGATATTTGCCGATGCTCATTGCGTTCAATTCTACCAATGCTGCATAACCATTAGCTTGATAGAAACCGCTATCATGGTCAGAATTTACAAGGTTCATTTCAGGGACATATAGGTAGAGATTTACTTTAAAACGGTCCCCATTAGCTCCGGGTTGAGGAGGGTATTCTTTGCGAATTTGGCTAATAGCATCAATGATAGAGCCTGATCCTGTACCACCGGCAAGACCGGCACAGATGTGAAATGTAACAGCGGCATCTCCGGATGATTGAGTGATGCGAGTTACTGCTTGTTTAACGCGAGAAACGAAATCGCTATTGGCATCGCGTACACTCATGTTGTTAGCTAACAATGTGCGACCTAAACGGCGACGTTGCCCACCAATACCGGCTGTGATTAGCGGACCTAATTTGCTTGTCATTAGGTTGATGTCATCTGAGTTAAGGAAACATTCAACTCCTGGATACATAGAAAGGTTAGAGAACATGCTTGCACTTACACCATGAATAGAAACTTTTTGAGCTTCTTTCAAGTGTACTGATTTTCCCATTACTTTCCATCCTGTGCGATTATCTAAATCGGCAGGAGATGAATCAACATAAATGTACTCTAAATTAATGTTATTAGAGGGTTCATTTGAATGAAATTCTTCATAAACCCTTTTTCTCATTTCGCGAAGTACCTTTCCGCCGGTACCTCCCAAACCAATGATTAAGTGATTAGCCATAGTGTTTTATATTAAATTTTGTTAGTTAAAAATCATCTCTTCGACTGCGTCTTATTGCTGTAGATGAAGACCGTCGTGTGGTTTTATGATATACTTCCATTGTTTTGATTACGACAAAAGTCCCTATCGCAATGAATGTTACACACCACCCTAAATGTTTCAGTATAAATATGTTCATAAATTCATGACATTCATCGACTAATGATTGAGCAATTGTTGAAGTTGTGTTTCCGTAAGAAGTCGCACCACCTACATAACATGCAAATAATGGGTATTCTTCCATTAGATGCTCTGCTATTTGTTGCGCTTCAACATCGGTGATTTCTTGACCTGGGATATAGTAATCTTCGACAAAGTAATTTATGCTTTCACCTATATCATCGGCCATCCCTTTTATCTTGAATGCACCACAT
>CAZCEB010000100.1:3709-6636 GCA_964497305.1 uncultured Muribaculaceae bacterium
CTCTCAAAGAATTTATAATGTCTTGTGTGTCTTCTTGAGTGAAATAGTGGTCGATATTATAGTTACTGACATATTCAGTTATGCTTACTCCAATATCATCTGTCATCCCCTTGATTTTGAAAGCTCCACATATTAATATAGAATGATAGGATAATATTATGAATAATATTGCACCTATAATATAGGTAATAGGAGTAAATGTATATTTCGGATAAAAACTTTTTACTAAATAAAAAAGCAATCCAACACCAATGATGGTGATAAATACTCCTAATAACATGCTGCCAAAAGCATAATATAAAACGTCGAGAGCAAGATCGATATGCATAGTTTCTGTATTGGTATTTATTATTAAGATTAAATTAATAGTTAATGTGTTGATATTGCCATTTGGCGAATATATAAATGCAAATATAAAACTTATTTATGGAATAAATGACAATATTTTAATAAAAAAGTGTCAATATGAGCAAAGTGTTAATGTTGAATTTTTTTTGAAAATAGAGAGGGGTAAAATTTGATTTGTTGTGATAAGTTGATTAATTTTGCAAAGATGATTTCGATAAATGAACATATAGAGTATCTGATAAGTAGGCATGATTGTGTCGTAGTGCCGAGTTGGGGTGCATTAATCGCCCAATATCAACCGGCGCAAATTGATGTGGATGGTGGAGTTATGCAGCCACCGGTGCGAGCTATAAGTTTTAATCGAGATATTAATCATAATGATGGTCTTATTGCGACATCAATAATGCGTCGAGAAAAGATAACTTATGATGCTGCGGTGAAAATCATCAATGCAGAGGTTGATGTGATGAATCATCAATTGGCGATTGAGGGAGAAGTTTCGATAGGCAGAATAGGTGTTTTTCGTAAATCAAAAGACGAAAATGTCGTTTTTGAGCCTTTTGTCGCAAAAAATATCTATTCGTGGTTACCTATAATAAATATTGAGGAAAAACGAGAGGAAAGCAAGTATAACCATCAAAAAGAAGATGTAGTTTATATTCCTGTAAGTCGTAATTTCTTTAAACTTGCAGCTTCGATTGTGGTATTGATTATGCTTGGATTGACATTATCAACTCCATTGATTGTTGATGAAACACAAGCAAATTATGCATCAATTTCAACTCCAAAAGTTGTTGTGTCTGATGTGGTAAATTCTCAATTCATAGAGCCTGCTTCTAATTCGGAATTATTTATAGCAATTCCAGATATTAACGATGCAGTGGCTGAGGTAGATACTGCTAAAACGACAACGTTAATTAATGATGCAGTATATACTATGCGTTGCAATGATCAAGATACTTATTGTCTGATAGTTGCATCACTTGCCACTCGAGAACTTGCTGAGGAGTATATCTCTGAAAGGGGAGATGATGCTATGCGCATATTGGAATGTAATGGCAAATATCGCATATATGTTGCAACGGGAGTAACAGTATCTCAGGCGATGAAACCGATGCAATCAGTCGCATTTGCTGAAAAATATCCTGCAGCATGGGTGTGTCGTAGATAATCTAATATCCACTTAAATATATTATTATGGGAAATTTTCATGAATTGCTGGTCAACCGACGCAGCATACGTCGTTATACATCGGAGGAGGTGAGCGCTGAAAATGTTAAATTAATACTTGAGGCTGCATTGATGGCTCCAACATCAAAGAGTACACGAGCATGGCAATTTATAGTTGTAGAAGATAAAGATATGCTCGAACGATTGAGCCATTGTAAGCCTGCCGGTGCCGGCCCCATTGCTAAGGCGGCTTTTGCTGTTGTTGTTGCGGCAGATCCTACCTTGACCGATCCTTGGGTAGAGGATGCGTCTATTGCTGCTGCGTATATGCAGTTGCAAGCCTCTGATTTAGGCCTGGGCTCTTGTTGGATTCAGGTTAGAGGTCGATTTGCAGGAGATAATACTCCTTCAGAGGAATATGTTCAAGAATTGTTGGGAATGCCAGATACATTGCCTGTGTTATGCATAATGACATTTGGACACAAGGATGAGGAACGTCGTCCGTGTGATACGTCAAAGCTGTTGTGGGAAAAAGTCCACATTGGCTCATGGAAAGAAGTGTAAGACATAAAATTGCTATTATTGGGGCCGGGAATGTTTCAACTCATTTGGCTCAAGCGTTTTCGCATAAATATGATGTTGTACAAGTATATAGTCGCAACATGGATAATGCTGTACATTTGGCAATGAGATTTCCCGGTTGCGAGGCAATCGACGAAATTTCGTTGCTTAATGGTATTGCTGATATATATATAGTGTCTATTAAAGATGATGCTATAAAGGATGTTGTAACGCAGATTCCTGATATATGTAAAAGTAAATTGTGGGTGCATACATCCGGAAGTGTTTCGATGGACGTGTTTAGCGGTATTGTCAATGAGTACGGGGTGCTATATCCATTGCAAACATTTTCCAAAGATGTTCATGTAAATATGGAGGAAATTCCATTCTTTATAGAAGGAAATAGCTACAATGTGCTTGAAAAAATAAATGAGGTGGCATTGAATGTTTCACCAATAGTGAAGATTGCTAATAGTGAAAGTCGCAAACGTATTCATGCTTCGGCTGTATTTGCTTGTAACTTTGTAAATTATCTTTGGGCGATGGCTGATGATATATTGAAAGAAGGCGATTTTGCATTTGAGTTATTGATTCCATTGTTAAAAGAGACTCTTGATAAAGTTTCAAAAGTCTCTCCACGAGAAGCTCAGACAGGACCTGCTCGTAGGGGAGATGTTAAAACGATGATTGGGCATTTGGAATTACTTGATGATGAAAAAAAAGAGATATATAAACTACTTTCTCGAAGTATAATGAAACAATATAATATTTCTATAGATGAGCAGAATAAATTATGATTTGCACAAGATTAAAGGTATTGCCTTTGACGTAGATGGAGTGTTATCTCC
>CAZCEB010000101.1:0-6568 GCA_964497305.1 uncultured Muribaculaceae bacterium
GTTGCCAAGGGTGGTGATATCAAGCCTGTTATTGAAGCAATATATCGTGAAGGCTTGCGCGCTAAACGTGGCGGATTTACAGCAACAGAATATGCTCGCGCTCGTAGTGAATATATCTCTCGCCTTGAAAAGGCATATAATGACCGCAACAAACAAGAAAATGGTCGCTATGTGAGAGAATATGTCAGAAACTTTGTTGACGGTGATCCTATTCCCGGAATAGAGTGGGAATACCAAATGATGAGCATGGTAGCTAATCAAGTTCCGGTAGAAGCAATTAACCAAACATTCAATGCAATGTTTACTGATGATAACCGCATTATGCTTGTAATGAGCCTGGAAAAAGAAGGATATGTAGTGCCAACAGAAGAGGAATTAGATGCTGTTGTTAAGGCTGTTGATGCTGAAACAATAGAAGCGTATGTTGATAATGTAAAAACTGAGCCTCTAATTGCTAACCTTCCTGCTGCAGGTAAGATTGTTAGCGAAACAGAAAATGCACAATGGGGAGCTACAGAATGGACTTTGTCTAATGGCGCTAAAGTTTTGGTGAAACCTACTACTTTCAAAGATGACGAAATTCGTTTCCAAGCTATCGCTAAAAACGGTACTGCACAATTTGGCGATGAAATGGCAACAAGTTTGATGTTTATGCCTTATGTTCTTGGACAATATGGTTTAGGCTCATATACTTATGCTGATTTCCAAAAATATATGGCAGGTAAACAAGCATCTGTAGGCATTTCATTTGATGATTATACACGCTTGTTACAAGGCTCTGCAACAACTAAGGATTTAACAACATTGATGGAAATAATCTACATGGTGTTTACTGACTTGAACGTTACAGAAAGTGAATATGCATCATTGCAAAATATGTATGCAGGTATGCTTGAAAATCAAGCTGCAAATCCTCAATACATTTTCCAAAAGAACTTGCAAGCTACACTATCTAATAACCCTCGTTTCCAAGCAATTGATTCAGAAGCTATCAAAGTCGCTGATCGTGCGCAAATCCTTGACATGACACACAAGATGCTTGCAAATGCAGCTGATTATACATTTGTATTTGTAGGAAATATTGATGTTAATACATTGCGTCCACTTGTAGAACAATACATCGCTTCTTTGCCCGGTGATGCTGCTACAGCGGTTAAATCGGTAGAACTTCGTCCTGATTTTGCAATGAATGGCGGTAAGAAAATCGATACATTCACTACTAAGATGGAAACTCCTCAAACATGGGTTGCTATCCTCGCTTTCGGTGATATGCCATATACATCAAAGGATGCTAAACTTGCTTCTATCGCAGGTCAAATTCTTTCAGCTCGTCTGATTGCTACTGTTAGAGAAAAAGAGGGTGCAGTTTATTCAATTGGCGCTCGTGGTAATTTATCACGCATTTCTAACAATAATGTTGTGATGCAGACTGCATTCCCAATGAAACCTGAGTTGAAAGAAAAAGTTCTTGGAATGATTGAAGGAGAGTTTAACGATATGACTCAAAATATCACATCTGAAGAACTCAACAAGGTGAAAGAATTTATGGTTAAGTCTCAACAAGAAGCTCTTGAAAAGAATGGATCATGGACAAATGCAATGGCTCAAACACAATTGAATGGTGTAGATGCGTTCAATGGCGCAATCGATGAACTTAATGCTGTTACAGCACAAGATATTAAAGATTTCATGAAACGTCTTCTTGATCAAGGTAACTATCGTGTTGTAATTCTTGACCCAGAAAACTAAGTCGAGAATTCTGTAAATATAAAACAATATCAAGCACCCATACTCGTAATAGAGTATGGGTGCTTGTCTTTTGAAAGAAAGGAAAGTTCTTATATTTTATTTTTTTGAGATTATTGTGTAATTTTGTGCTGAAATTCAAAAAGTTGAAGCATGAGTGTATTTGAACTGCTATTAATTGCAATGGGATTATCAATGGATGCTTTTGCCGTATCGATAGGAAAAGGCTTATCTGTGTGTCATCTGCGTCCACGCCACAGCATGAGTGTGGGGTTGTGGTTTGGTGGTTTTCAAGCGATGATGCCACTGATAGGTTATGCTTTAGGTGCGAGTTTTGCTTCGTTTGTGTCAGAATACGACCATTGGATTGCTTTTGTTTTGCTTGGAATTATCGGTGCTAACATGATAAAAGAGGCATTTTCAAAAGAGGAAAAATCTGATCCTGATTTCTCGTTCAAGACTATGCTGATAATGGCTATTGCCACAAGTATTGATGCACTGGCAATAGGTGTTTCTTTTGCTTTCTTGGGAGTAAATATATTTACTGCAGCAATAGTTATAGGAATAACAACTTTTTTATTCTCTATTGCAGGAATAAAAATCGGTAACCTATTTGGCTGTCGATATAAGTCAAAATCGGAACTTATTGGGGGGATTGTTCTTATTATTATTGGCGCAAAAATTTTAATGGAACATTTGCTTGCCTAATCCCATAAATTATTTCCTCATTTCTTGATATACCATTTCAAATAGAGCAGGGCGGATGTTTAATTCATTAAACGCTTTGTTATTGCGTGTAGGAACCACTCTATTACATAAGAAAATAAAAATCAATTCATTCTCCGGATCAACCCAAAATACTGTTCCTGTAAATCCTAAATGTCCATAGGTTGATGCAGTTGCCAATTTTGTCGTTGGGGAATTATCGGGATTTTCCATGTCAGGTTTGTCAAAACCTAATCCGCGACGACAAGTAGGGCTTTTTGACGTTGTAAATAATTTTACTGTCTCAGGAGAAAAAATTTGTAAACCACCATACTTTCCTTTATTTAGCCACATTTGGCATAATTTTGCGAGGTCGTTGGCATTGGAAAATAACCCGGCATTACCTTGTATCCCCCCGGAAAAATTGGCTGTTTCGTCATGTACATACCCATGAACAGTTTGGCGACGAAGATATGTATCGTTTTCGGTTGGGGCAATATCGTTTAATTTCCATTTGGATAAAGGTCGGTAAGTAGTGTGATATGCACCAAGCGGAGCATATATATTTTCTTCCACCCACTTATTGTGGGGTGTGTCAGTCAGGCGTTGTTCCAGGTCCATGAGTAAACAGAAATTGAGACAGCTATAATTATATTTATTAGTTGGGCGCAATTTTGCATTATAGATATTAGCCATTATAGTATCGAAGGTCTCTTGCGAAACATATAGACCTTTAGCTGCTTCAATGTTATATTTACTCGAAGGGGTTGCGGAAGTAATGTCTCGACGCAGTTTAGCATCTTTGTGCCCATAGGCACGATTCTCAATCTTAATTGTGTGTATGGCATCACGACGGCGGGTAATTAATTTCCCGTCATAGGAGGTGGAATCCATCATTAAGTTGAACATATTTAGAGATGCCGGCATGCCCGATTCATGGTAAAGCAGTTGCTTGATGGTAATGCTGTCTTTGTCGGTACCTTGTAATCCGGGAATGTGCTTTGATGCAAAATCATCAAGCGAGAAAAGTCCCTTATCATAGGCGAGCATCACACCTGGTAATGTGCCGGTAGCTTTTGATACAGAAGCAAGATCATAAAGTGTTTCATCAGAAACTTTTTGCTCGCTTATAAAATCGAGAATTCCATAGCTTTTATCAATGACTACATTTCCATTCTTTGCGACAAGAATTTGGCATCCCGGAAATGCTTTTGTGCGTAACCCCACTTTTATAATGCTGTCAATGCGTGTTGATAGTTTATTGGAAAAGCCCTCTGATGTTGGAGATGAATATCCAATGCGAGTTTTTTTGAGCATTACGCCTGTTCCCATTGGGGCTATGTGTTTGAGATTGACAGGTAATTTACCTGTAACATCAATTCCTCCAAAGATAGCCTGTGCTGCATACTCGCGGATATATGGTGTGTCATCATAGGCAAGAACCAATGTAGGCTCATTGCGTAACGAACTGCTGAATTTATTCATTCGATATGGATTCATAAAGAAAACAGGTATGAGACCATCGGTATTGTCAAATTGAGCATATACGTTTCGTGCCCATGCTTTATCGGTGAATACCCCAACGATTATAATGTCATGCTTTTTTATGTTGGCAAGTGTAGCTTCGGTAAATGCTGTACTTTTTGTGAAGAAAGTCTTTACATTGGCGTATTTTCTGCAATATTGAGCAAAAACATTGTTCTTATCAGCACCAATGCTTACGACTGCTATTGATTTGTTGGCAAGGTCGTTGATGGGCAGTAGCGTTTTTTTATTAAAAATAACAGTCATGAGTGCCGCCGATAAACGGCGATTAATATCTTCTGCTTCTTCTGAGTTTATTTTTTGTGATAAACCGGTAATATTAATGTTTTTTTCTTCCGGTAGGTTGAGGACATATTTGTATGCAAGTATTTTACGACATCGACGTTCGACTTCGGCTTTTGAAATTTTTCCTGAATTGACCGCTTTTTCAAATGCGATAATATCGTTAACAGGTGAGGCTGAAGCCAAAAGCATATCGGCACCGGCAATAAATGCTTGCACGCAATTATTCACTCCCGGCACTTTTGCACCTTTCATTTCAAGAGCATCTGTGAAAATAAGCCCTTCAAAGTTCATTTTGTTGCGAAGTAAATTGGTGGTTATCTTCTTGGATAGTGATGCCGGAGTACCTGAATTGTCAAGAGATGGCACATTGAGGTGTCCCACCATTACCCCTGAAAGTCCTGCATTAATATATTCTCGGAAAGGAACGAGGTCGGTGGTGTCGAGCCGAGCAATGTCGTGAGTAACAGTCGGTAACTCTTTATGGGAATCCGTTGAAGTGTCGCCATGTCCGGGAAAATGTTTCCCAACTGATAACACACCTCCATCTTCAAGTCCTTGAGAATATGCAATTGCCAATCGAGATACTTTTTGAGGATCTTCGCCAAATGAACGATAGCCTATAACCGGATTTGCCGGGTTGGAATTTACGTCAAGAACGGGAGCAAAATTTACATGTATGCCAAGCGTACGACACTCTTCAGCCACGCGACGACCATAATCATATAAAAGTTTTTCATCATCAATGGCACCTAACCCCATGTTGTGAGGGTATCGAGGGGTGTTTTTCATGCGCATAGATAACCCCCATTCTCCATCAAAAGTAATCATTAAAGGTACTTTGGCTATTGATTGAGCATAGTTGATAGTAGAAGCATATCGGTCAACGGAGCCATGTCCGAACAGCAATCCTCCAATGTGGTATTCTTTTACTAATCGGTTGATTGTTGTTTTATAGTTTTTATCTTGAGAAAAATAAACAACAGGGACAAATAGCTGACCTATGCGTTGACGTGGAGTGAGTGTGTTATAAACCGAGTCAACCCATTTATCTCGCGCCGATGTGTCGCAATGATGTAAGATTGAGGGAGTTATACTACTAACATTTATGGTTGTCAGTAGTGCAAAAAGTAGATATATGTATCGTTTCATATAATGTGTGAGAATGTTAGAATTGATTATAAATAGGGAATTATTCTTCAAAATTAGTGATTTTTTGCCATAGAGACAATATGTTGGTAAATCTTTGATTTATAGATAGGAAATTATGGGAAAGAAAAAAGTACTTATTTTATGAAAAAATCAGATATTTTTTGCTGAAAAAATAGTAACAATTGGCTATTATTTTCTTAACTTTGCGCATCATAAATTAAAGTAAAACCAATAATTTTTTACGGTCAAGATGAAACAGGAAATGATTGTAATTTTAGATTTAGGGAGCCACGAAAATACTGTATTGGCTCGTGCTATTCGTGCATTAGGAGTATATAGCGAAATCTATCCGCATGATATCACAGTTGATGAGCTAAAGGCATTACCAAATGTCAAAGGCGTTATAATCAATGGTGGTCCAAATAATGTAATTGATGGTGTTGCGATTGATGTTAATCCTGAAATTTATAATGCGGGAGTTCCTGTTATGGCTGCCGGTCATGATAAAGCATTGTGTGATGTGAAACTTCCGCAATTTGTAGATGATATTGAAGCTATCAAGAGTGCTGTTAAGCCTTTTGTATTTGATACATGTAAGGCTGAGGCAAATTGGAACATGACCAATTTTGTTAATGACCAAATTGAATTAGTGCGTCGTCAAGTTGGTGATAAGAAAGTATTGCTTGCTCTTTCAGGAGGTGTTGACAGTTCGGTTGTTGCAGCATTGCTGTTGAAAGCGATTGGCGATAATTTGGTTTGCGTTCATGTAAATCATGGTTTGATGCGTAAGGGAGAGTCAGAAAACGTGGTTGAAGTATTCCGCAATCAATTATGTGCTAATCTTGTATATGTTGATGCAACAGAACGTTTCTTGGGTAAGCTTGAAGGTGTTGCTGATCCTGAAGAAAAGCGTAAAATCATTGGTGGCGAGTTTATTCGTGTATTTGAAGAGGAAGCTCGCAAACTTGAAGGTATCGATTTCTTGGGACAAGGTACAATCTATCCCGATATCGTGGAAAGTGGAACAAAAACCGCTAAGATGGTTAAGTCTCACCACAATGTAGGTGGACTTCCTGAAGATATGCAGTTTGAACTTGTAGAGCCTTTGAAACAATTGTTCAAAGATGAGGTACGTGCA